>NZ_JBFHGD010000047.1:0-17884 GCF_041583255.1 Trichloromonas sp.
AGCGACGGCGAAACCTTGTTCGCCTATCGCGATTACGCCAAGGAACCGGACTACTACTCGCTCTACAAGGCCTGTTCGGATAAATCCTGCTTTATTTGCTCCGAGCCCCTGGATGAAAACATGACGTGGGAGATGATGGCGAAGGAAGAATTTCTGGAACTTGAGTTGGGCTGAGTCCAACACCTCATAAGCCCACAAAAACAACGGGGGAGGCTGAACCAGCCTCCCCCGTTTGCATTTCCTTCCCTTTGGGAACCTACTCGCCGAGAAACAGCGACAGATCCTCCGCCTGGTGATTCCTGTCGCGGTCGAGGCTGGTTTCTTCCTCGATGTAGAGCTGCAGCAGGCTATTTGTGATTTTGCCATAGCGCACCACCGCCGGATCGAGGTCATTGGCGCTGTTCATGTCTGCCAGGGTGAACGGGAATGCCCGGGCGGAGGGATCGAAGGCCAGGGTCAGCGGCTTGCCGGTCAGAACATCCGCCTGCAGCTGCACCTGGACATCGAAGCCGTCGACGGTGGTGCTGCCGGGAGCGATGGCGATCCAGTGCACCGTCTCGCTGCCGTGCTGCGGAGTGCCGTTGTCGGCGGCATCCTCTTCCTGCAGCGCCAGGTTGAAGCCGCTGGCGGTCACACCGTCGGCGCGGCTGAGCACCGGGTCGCTGTCGTTGTCGGTCGCGACGCTGCTGAACAGCGCCGGGACGGTGGCGAAGGCGGAAGGGAAGTCGACCGGGGTACAGGCGACATTCTTGACATTGGCGGTAACCGAGGTGCTGGCTTTGCCGGCCTTGACAGCCAGATCGCCCAGGTTTTTCGCCCCCGCCTCGGCAACCATGTAGAAGGCCCGCACCGAGGCCGGCTTGGCTTTGGCGGATAGGTAGTCCCAGTCCTGGAACTTCAGCTTGAAATGATCGCTGCGGACGGAGGTGACCCGCAGCAGGCCAGACCCGGATTTCTTCTTGGCGAAGGGCTTCACCACCACGACCGGGTTGGTGTAACTTTTGGTGAAGGGCACCACCATTTCGTCCTTGCCGACCAGGTCGACCGTCCCCCACTCCACCGGAGCGTTGACTGGCGGCCCCTGCCGGCGCAGGGTTGCCAGGTCGCTGCTGCTGGCCTTCTGCGGGGTAGCGAAAATCCTGCCACCCACCTGCAGCACCGCCACCGGCTCAAAGCCGTGGTTCACTTCCTCGTCGACGCTGGCGTCTTCCTCCGGGAGTTCCGGGGACAGTATATTTATCTTTGACATTTCCTGATCCCTTGATATTTTGTTCCCATGGCCAGAATCGCACGCGTCGTAGCTCCGGGCTACCCTCACCATGTCACCCAGCGTGGCAACCGCCGCCAGCAGACCTTTTTCTGCGATGACGATTACCTCGCCTATCTCGAATTGATGGCCGAATGGTGCCGTAAGTGCGGAGTTGAGATCTGGGCATGGTGCCTGATGCCGAACCATGTCCACCTGATCGCCGTACCGCAGAGCGAGGATGGCTTGGCCCGAGCCATTGGCGAGGCCCACCGCCGCTACACCCGGCGGGTCAATTTTCGGGAAAACTGGCGCGGCCACCTCTGGCAAGAGCGATTCGCCTCGTTCCCCATGGATGAAAGCCATTTGTTGGCGGCCGCCCGGTATGTTGAAATGAATCCGGTGGCTGCCGAGATGGTCGAAAATCCGGTCGATTACCGCTGGAGCAGCGCACGCGCGCACATTGAGAGAAAAGATGACGCCCTGGTCAAGGTCGCCCCGTTGCTGGAAATAGTCGGCGATTGGCGCAGTTTCCTTTCGCTTCCACCTGCCGAAGATTTCGACCTGATGCGGAAGCACGAACGGACCGGTCGTCCGCTGGGCAAAGCCGCTTTTATTGAGGACCTGGAGCGGACCGTGGGGCGCATCCTGCACCCGCAAAAACCCGGACCGAAAAAACGCGGTGGCCAAGGTTAAGTATACTGTCCCCGGAATTAGGAATTAACGGAATTAAAAAAGAGAACGGCCGGCACCTCTCGATGCCGGCCGTTCATATGTGTCCCGGTGGTGCCGGGTTATTTCTTCGGTCCCTTGGCTTTTTCTTTCTTGCCGCCCTTCCCTCCCGGTTCGGAGAGCCAGCCGAGCTCGCCCCGCTTGAGGGCGTGGAAAGCGTCCGAGCCGGGTTTGATCCCCAGGCTCTTCGCCAGGGCGCCCCAGCCCTGCTGCCGCTGGGCCTGATATTCGCGCAGCACCACGTCGAGCGGCTGCCGCGACTGTTGCTGCAGCCAGAAGCAGAGCACCGCTTCGCCATGGCGGGTGACCGTGCGCAGCACCAGGTCGATTTCCGGTCCGGAGGCGCCGAAATGCGCCCCCAGGTCGGCCCGGAATTGCCCCGGATCGGCCGTGCTGGCCGTGAGACGGTTCAGATAGGAATCGAGATCGGCGCAGGCCGCGCCGGCGGTCAGCAGAACCATGGTCAGGGCAACCAGCAGATTACGCAATTTCATCGACCTTTCTCCTTGGGAAAATCCCGTTCACCGAGTTTTTAACCCCGCGCGCCGCCTTCGGCCAGTTTGCGGGAAACCGCGTCGACCATCTGCTGGTTGAGCTTCTGCACCACCTGGTACCAGTCGATGCTCGAACCGACGCCGTGATCTTCGGCCAGCAGCGGTTGGGACTTGGCACTATAAAGTTCATAATGGGTGTCGAGGGACGTCGCGCCGGCGCCAAACCCTACCAGCATCCGGGCGGCCTTGCTGCCGGGGTTGTAACGCTCGATCCGAACCGTCAGCAGATACTCGCCGGGGCCACCGGCAAATTCGCGGCGACTGTTGACCAGGCGGGCGTTATAGCCTGCTTTTTTGAGTGTCCGCAGCAGGTCCTGCTCCATCCATTCGCCAACCTGGTTGTACTGGTTGCTGCGATCGGGGCCGAGCTCAGGCGTGATGCCGCGATCAGACAGCACGGCAATCGAGTAGCTGCCGCCACCGACCATGGTAGGTGCCTTGAGCCGGGGCCCGCCACAGCCAAACGCCACCAGAATCGTCAACACCGCCAATACCCCCATCAGCTTCTTCATCGTCAGCACCTCCCTTACTCGGCTTCTTGTCATTGAAATGGGGTTACCCCCGCTCCTTGCGGATAAAATCGGCCAGGGTCCGCAGCGACCGCAGCAGTTCGCGGCCGGCTTCCTGGCCGCCGATACGCACGTCATACTGTTTCTGCACCTCGACGATGATTTCGACGGCGTCGAGGGAATCGAGTCCCCAGGGAGAGTCCGGGCCGACGATGGGCGCATCGGGGAAGACCTCCTCCGGCGCATCGTCCACATAGCAGGCCTCCACCACCAGGTCGCGCAACTCCCGTTCCAGGCCGTCTTCAGACAAAGGTTCCATAGCGACTGCTCCTGTTTTTATGATTCAGCGGCCGCCGCGCTGACGCCGGGAGAAGAGGCCCCAGGAAATCGCCAGGCAGACGGCAAAAAATGCGAGTAAGGAAATGAGGTTCGGCCAGATCTCGCGCAGCGTCCCGTGGCGGACGAAGAGTTCGTGAAACCCGTTCAGCCCCCAGGCCAGCGGCGACCAGGCGCTGACCGCCTGCATCGCCTTGGGCATGACGTAGGCGGGGACCATGATCCCGCCGAGGGCGGCGGCCACCACCACCGCCACCGAACCGAACATGGTGGACTGCTCGTAGCTGCGCACCAGGTTGCCGATCAGGATACCGAAGCCGGTGGCAGCGAGGGCGCAGGCGAGAATCAGCAGGCACAGCGCCGTAAAATCGTCACCGAGACTGAGCACCGGGGTGCCGAACAGCGGCAGCACCAGCTTGCCGACCAGCAGCATCAGGACCGCCTGGATCAGGGCGATCAGGACATAGGCGGCCAGCTTGCCGCCGAGCAGGGTCAGCGCCGAAATGGGCAGGGTCAGCAGCCGCTGCAGCGTCCCCTCCTGGCGCTCGCGGATCAGCGAGCCGGAGAGGGGGACGACGATGAAAAACATCCCGAACAGGGTCCAGGCGGGGACGTTCTGCTGCACCGCATCGGGAAAGACAACCTCTTCGCCGGCGGCGATGCGCTCCTTCACCGCAAGCAGCGGCTCATCCTGCCAGTTGAAGCTCACCTGCGGGCCGCCGGTGCCGGGGAGCGGGCGCAACCCCAGCCCCTGGCCGAGCCGGGACTCGATTTCTTCGGGGAAGACCTCGGCCAGCCGGCGCGCCTTCTCTTCGATCTCTAGCGCCAGCACCACCCGCTGCAGGGCATTGGAGAGGACGCTGCGAAAGACCCCCTGCACGGCCGGATCGAAGTAGATGCCGAGCTCGACCGCCTCCGATGCCGTGCCGGGACTGACGCTGAACGCTTCCTTCGCACCGAAGGCGTCCCTGGCCATCGCCAGGGCCCCGCGCCGGACCGCCTCGCTGGTCCCCTCTGGGATCACCAGGCAGAACTGGTACTTGCCGTCGGTGACCAGCTCTCTGGCCTCGGCCAGGGTGAAGGCCGTCCCGTTTCGACTGTCGATCAACTGCACCGCGCCGGTCGCCCGCAGCGTTTCGGTGATGCGCCGACCGAACTCGCCGCCGTCGTTGTCGACCAGCAGCACCTGCAGACTCCCTTCGCCGGTCGCCTTGAGGATATTGTTCTGCACCAGCGAAACGACCAGCACCAGCACCATCGGCATGAGAAAGAGCAGAGCCAGGCCACCGCGGTCGCGCAGCAGCAGCAGGAGCTCTTTATGGAGGGTGGCGAAAAACTGGAGCATAGGTGCCTAATCCCGCAACTGGCGGCCGGTCAAATGGAGAAAGAGCGCTTCGAGGGTGCCGCAGCCGGCTACGCCGGCGATCAGGTCGGACGGCCGCCCTTCGGCGATCACCCGGCCGGCGTCGACGATGGCGATGCGGTCGCAGAGCTGCTGAGCCTCTTCCATGTAGTGGGTGGTATAGACCATGGTCATGCCGGCCTCGCGCAGGCGGCCGAGGTTTTCCAAAATCATGTGGCGCGACTGGGCGTCAATGCCGACGGTCGGCTCATCGAGAAAGAGCAGGCGCGGCTGGTGCAGCACCCCCGCCGCCAGGTTGGCGCGCCGCTTCATGCCGCCGGAAAAGCCGGCCAGCGGGCGGTCGGCCTGGTCCCGCAGTGCAACCATTTCGAGGCAGTGGTCGATACGCTGCCGCAGGTCGCCCCCTCGCAGACCGTGCAGACGGCCGAAATAGGTGAGGTTTTCACGCACCGACAAGGCCGGGTAAAGGGCGATTTCCTGTGGGACCAGCCCGATCAGGCGGCGCACCTGGGCCGGCTGGCGCAACACATCGATGCCGAAGATCGACAGGCTGCCTGAAGTCGGTTTGAGCAGGGTACAGAGGATGGAGATGGCGGTGGTCTTGCCGGCCCCGTTCGGCCCGAGCAGGCCGAAGACCTGGCCCGGCTCGATGGTCACATCGAGACCGTCGAGAGCCGGCTGGGTTGCTCCCCGGTAAAATTTGACCAGTTGCCGGACTTCCAGCGCCCGCGGTATCGATCTGTTCTGGCTGCCTGCTTCCATAGTCGACACTCTCAGCGAAGGACCCGGGCCAGGTCGCGAAAGACCTGTTCCTCGTGGTCGGCGCAATCCCGCAGCAGGTTCGCCAATTGCGGAAAGGCATTCTCTGTTCCCGGCCGCCGTTTGCAGACCCGTGCCCCGAGCAGGGCGAACTCCCGCCAGCGGTCACCGCCGTCGGTCATGCGCACGGCCAGTTCGGCGAACCGCGCATCGCCGGTGATCCCGGCGGCCTCCTGCAGAAACGCCGAGTACATGAAGCGAAAGCCGCCGCCGCCGGTGCCGATCTCTTCCTGCATGCGGATGACGTGACCGAGGTGCTGCAGGGACTTGCGCTGGCCGAGCTTCTGCGGCCAGCCTTCGATCACCCGGGCCAGCCGCCGGATCCCCTTGACCCCGAGCAGCGGGATCGGATTTCTGACCATGCTCCGGCAGACCTCGTTGATCCCTTTGACCACGGCAGGTTTCATTTCGAGTTGCTCGGGAATCCCCCCCAGGTAGTACATCCGCCCCTTCGGCGCCAGGTCCCCTTCGGCGAAGCGGGCCCGCTGCAGGTCGGCCGCGGGGCAGAGCACCGCCTCGTCCATGACCGGGTCGCTGACCAGGTAATCGTCCCCCTGCTTGCCGTAGACCACCAGGTTGTGGGCGTTGAAGTGAAAACGCAGGGCCGGGGGGAGATAGGGGAGCCAGTAAACGCTGGTCTGCACGCCGACCGGGATCCCCTGGTCGAGGGCCCGATCGAGGGCCGCCATGGCTTTTTCCGGGCTGCGGAAACGAAACCGCTCGACGCCGACGCCGAGCCGCTTGGTTGCCGACTTGAAGATGTCGCCGGGCCCCTTGCGGTAGGTGATCAGCGGCAGCTGATTCAGCTTGATGAAAGGCAGGTAGCCGAAAAAGAGGCCGCCGCCGATGCCGAAGGCCAGCGCCTCGGAGATCTCGACCCCGCGATGCTGCAGCAGGCTGGCGATGGCGCCGCTTTCACAATGGGCGTACTGCCGATGTTTGAAATCGATGGTCACGCTTCGCTGTCCTCTATCTCGTCTATTTCGGGCATTTCCAGGTCGAGCTCGTCCGGCACCCTCTGCAGCTCTTCGACGGAGATCCGCAGCACCTCGGCGTAACGCTGCAGGGTCGCGGCATCGAGACGGCTGAAAATCTCGGGCCGCAGGTGCCTGCGGACCCGCCAGCGAAAGATGCGGACATACTTGGCCAGCATGCCGGCCGTCATCTGGTTGCGGGCCATGTGGTAGGCCAGCGGGCTGAGTTCACCGGCCTGCACCCGGTGCAGGATTTCGGTCAGCTCTTCAGCGATCGCCTCCCAGGCCTGGCGGTTGGCCAGGTTGGCCGGATCCCAGCCGGCGGTCGGGGTCAGCACGTATTCGCCGTCGGAATCGAGGGCGTAGCAGACGGCGCGCCGCTGGCCGAACAGTCCCCGATGCTGAGGTACATCTTCTTTCTTCATACCCTAATCCTTCCGGACCCGGATCCAGCCGTAGTCGCCACGGGGTCCGAACTTGAGGCAGCATAGCCCCTGCGGCAGCAGCGACTCCGGCGATGCGGGAAGCGCACGGCTGGCGCCTTGCGGGCCGGGATAGAGCCGATTGTCGCGGCAACTGACCGCGGCGATGGCCAGGTCGAAGGCCGGGCCGACCGGAAGGCTGCCGTAGAGCGGGGCGTAACTTACCGCCGGGGCATCCGCCGGCAGGTGCCGCCCGTACGCGGCGGCGCACTCGCGATGCCCGTCGGCACCGAGCAGGTAAGCGCCGGCGGCGGGCAGCTCCGGCGACCCGGCGTGGCAGTTGCCCTGGCGGATGGCGTCGATGCTGGCGTAGCCGGGGGCATCCCCCTCCTTGCGGGTCAGCAGCAGAAAGGCGGCCCCTTCACCGACCACGGCGCTCTGGGCATCGAACTCGAAGGGGCGGATGCGCCCGGAGGGTGTTTCGGCAAAAAACCGCTGCCAGCAGTAGTGCATGACCTCGCAACTCTCGTCGACCCCGCCGAAGAGCACCGCGTCGACCCGCTTTTCCGCCAGCCATTGGCGGGCGGTCAGCAGGGCCGAAGGGACCGACATCTCGAACTGGCTGACGGTCAGGCTTGGGCCGGTCGCCTCGAGCAGGATCGACGCATGGGCGGCCGCCGCGTTGTGCACCGAGCTGGAAAAATGGGTCGGCGAGGCGAGGATGTCGCTTCCTTTCATCACCGAGTCGAGAAAGGCGAAGGTGGTCCGGGTGGCGCCGTAACCGGTGGCGATGACCATGCCGAGGCGCTTGCGGTCGGCGCCCAGCAGGCCGGCGTCTTCCAGCGCCAGATGCGCGCCGAGCAGGGTCAGCCGGGAGAAGTGGTCGATCCGCCGCAACGCCCTTTTGTTGACGAACCGCTCCAGCTCGGTCGTGTCGGCGAGAAGGGCGGTGGTCTCGATCGGCCCGGCGGCGGTCTCGAAGCGCACCGGCTGCAAATCCTGCCGACCCTCCTGCAACGCCTGGCGCAATGCGGATACGCCGCAGCCAAAGCCGCCGACCACGCCGATTCCCTGTATGGACAAAGCTTCCATGAACAATCCCTTGAAACCCTAAAAGGCATCTCTCGCCCGTTCGCTTCGCTCACTCGAGCACCCAGAGAACGCAGAGAAAAGCAAAATCATTGTTCCTCTCTGTGTTCTCTGCGAGCTCTAGCGACTGCAAGGAGCGGGCGCGAGGCCGCTTGAATTTGCTGTTGCCCTAATCTCCCTTGCCCAGCGCCAGGACGGCGTTGTTGCCGCCGAAGGCGAGGGATTGGGAAAGGGCCGCCGTTCCCGTCACTTCGGTAACCTGCCGCACCGGGGTTGCGGGGAGTTCCGGGTCGGCCTCTTCGAAGCCGACATTGGCCGGGATTCTCCCCTGCTCCAGGCAGGCCAGGGTCAGCACCGCCTCGATCGCGCCGGCGGCGCCGAGGGTATGCCCGGTGTAGCCCTTGGTGGAGAGGAACGGGGTCTGCGGCATGCGCTCGGCAAAGACCCGGCTCTCGACCCGGTCGTTATCCGGGGTGCCGGTCCCGTGGGCGTTGACGAAGGCCAGTTCGGCGAAGCTCAGGCCGCAGGTGGTCAGGGCCTCGTTCTGGGCCCGCATCAGGCCGCTGCCGTCCGGGCGCGGCGCCGTAAGGTGGTAGGCGTCGCAGGCCGAACCGTAGCCGAGCACCCGGCCGCGGACCCTGGCCCGGCGCTGCCGCTGCAGTTCGTCCGACTCAAGCACCAGCATCCCCGCCCCCTCGCCGAGGTTGAGCCCCTTGCGGTTGCGGTCGAAGGGGCGCACCGGCGCGTCGGAGGTGATCATCAGCGAGACGAAGCCGTTGTAGGTGGTGCGGCAGATTTCATCGGCGCCGCCGGCAATGGCCAGGTCGCAGAGCCCGGCGCGAATCCAGGAGGCGGCCAGGCCGACCGCGTCGGTGCCGGAGGAACAGGCATTGACTACGGTCTGACAGGGGCCGTCGAGGGAAAATTCCCGCGCCAGCACCGATGCCGGGTTGCTGCGCAGGTAGCGCTCGATCGGCAGCATCGGCGGATGCTCGCCGTCGAGGTAGCTGCGATAGAAAAACTCGTTGTTCATCGAGCTGCCGACGGTGGTCCCGATACAGACGCCGACCCGCTTGCCCCGCAGCGCCTCAACCGTCCAGCCGGCGTCTGCCAGCGCCTCTTTCGCGGCGGCCAGGGCCAGCAGGCTGGTGCGCAGCAGGTCGTCCCGGCCGCCGAAATCGTCGGCCACTTCGAAGACCGGGTAGATCGACGAGTGGTTGGTGACGAAATGGCGCGGCGGCGAAGGGGCGCGCTGCGAGCGGAAGATCGACTCGATGGCCTGCGGCAGCGTATTGCCCGCCGCGCAGAGGCAGCCGAGGCCGGTGACGGCGACCGGGGGATGAGGGGTCATCCCTTGCTGCGCTCCTCGATGAAGGCGGCCAGCGAGGCGATGGTCTGCAGGGCCGGGCGCCCCTCTTCCATATCCTTGATCTCGACGCCGAAATGTTTCTGCACCAGCACCACCAGCTCGACCGCGTCGAGGGAATCGAGGCCGAGCCCGTCGCCGAACAGGGCCATGTCGTCGGTGATCTCTTCGGGGGTCAGATCTTCAAGGTTCAGTTCTTCGACCAGAATTTTTTTCAGCTTGTCCTGGATGGTCATTCCGTCTTTACTCCTTCACTGCTTGTTCGGCCGGGCCTTTGGCGCCGGCGGTTGGGTTATTCTGCCACATATCGAAAAAATTGAAAAACTGATAGGGGTGATCCAGGGTAAATTTTTCCAGCGCCCCGGCGAATTCGGCGGCGTAAGGAACCAGCGCCGCCCCGCCGCGCTTGAGATGGGCCGGCACCCGGATCACCCGAGCCAGCTGCAGCTCGTAGCTGGCCGGCCCGGTCTTGTACGAAAAGAGCACGGCGACCGGCGCCCCGGTGGTCGACGCCAGCTTGTAGGCGCTGAAAGGGACGCGCACCTTGCCGCCGAGAAAATCGACCTCGACCGCGTTCTTGTCGCTGCCCAGCAGCCGGTCCCCCATCACCGAAAGGACCTCGCCGCGCTTGAGCACCTCGAGCATCTCCAGCGCCCCGCCGAGAAAGCCGCGGGGATCGATGATCCGGTAGGGGCATGGGAGCCCGGCGTGCTCGAAGTAGTGGCGGTCGATGTCGCCATCCTCCCGCTGCATCAGCAGGTTGACCGGCACCTTGACGAAGCCGAGGGAGCTCATCGCCACCTGCCAGCAGCCGACGTGGGCGCCGACCAGGATCAGCCCCTTATTCTCCGCCAGCAGGTCCAGCAATTTATCCTTGCCGTGCATCCGCACCTGCATCTGTTCCGGCCCGAGGATGCCGACCACCGCCCGGTCGACCAGCACCTTGCCGAGATCGAGAATCATCCGGTAGCTGTGCCAGAGGAGCTTCCAGCCCGAATCGACGGCAAAGCGCCGCCGCAGGTAGGGTTCCCCCTTGCGCCTTTGAGCGGGGCAGAAGAGCACGTAATAGAGGACGACGCAGTGCAGCAAAGCATAGGCCGCCCGCCGCCCGCCGACCCGGATCAGGAAATAGAAGATGCCGTGCTGCAGCTTCGAGCCGATGCTGCGGCTGCTCCAGCGACTATGTTGCTCATCCGGCTGCATCGGACGTCCTCAGCAGCGAAAGGGCCATGCCGTAGATCAGCGCCGCGACCAGGCCCGCCAGCAGCGGGCCGACCAGCAGCGAGCCGAGCAGCCACTCGTAAAGGCGCTCCAGCCCCTGGTAACCGAGGGTTTCCAGCGAGAGTTCGGTGAGAAACTCGCCGTGACGCATGAAGTAGCCCGCCTCGATGCAGAGTGCCGGCACCAGCGGCGGCATGCAGAGCTGGCTGGCGCTCACCGCCGCCACCTTGTTCAGGCGAAAAAAACCGCAGGCAAAGAGGATGGCGATGGTGTGGCAGGCGATCAGCGGCACCGCGCCGAGAAAAACCCCGAGAGCGCCGGCCGCCGCCAGTTGCGCCGGGGTGGCGTTCTCGGTCAGCAGCACCCTGAGCGAACGCAGCGGCCGCAGCACGCTGACCTTGACCCCGCCCTGCTCTTCGACCAGCTTGCGGTGGGGCCATGGCAGCACCGAACGCATGGTCAGATGGGTGTTGAGCAGGGTCAGGCGAAAATTGTCGCGAAAGGCGCCGAAATGCGAGACCCGCTCGTGCGCCGGCGGATAGTAGACGGCGATATCGACCTCGCGCAGCGGCACCCCGGCCCAGGCCGCGCGCACCAGCACTTCGACTTCGAAGGAGTAGTGCCGCTCGCGCAGCTTGAGCCCTTCGAGTACCGCCAGCGGATAAGCGCGAAAGCCGCTCTGGGTGTCACCGAGGCTGCGGCCGGTCTGCAGGCGCAGCCAGAAATTGGAAAACTTGCGGCCGAAGCGCGACGAACCGGGAACATTGGCGGCGGAAAAATCCCGCGTGCCGACCACGATCGCCATCGGCTCGGCGGCGATCGCCTCGGCAAAACGGGGAAAGTCGGCCGGGTCGTGCTGGCCGTCGGCGTCGATGGTGACGATGTGGCTCATCCCCAGCGTTCGAGCCAACCGTGCCGCGGTCATGATCGCCGCCCCCTTGCCGAGGTTGCGCGGATGGCTGGCCGTGCGCACCGGCAGCCCGGCCAGAGTATCCAGGGGGTTATCAGCGCTGCCGTCGTCCACCACCAGCACCTCGGGATGGACCGCCAGCGCCTGTTTCACCACCGGCCGCAAGGTGGCGGCGTGGTTGTAGACCGGGATGACGATGAGGATGCGCGGCGCCACGCTGTTCACGAATCCCCCAGCCGCCGGCTGCTGCGGGCGAAACGCAGGAAACTCCCCAAGTTGAGGGCGAAGCGGCGCCAGGAATCGGGCGATTTCCAGAGCATGGTCAGGTACGAAAGGAGCACCTGCGGGCGCTGAAAATGGGTTTTGTAATAGAGGGTGAAGAGCTCTTCCAGCCGCTCGCGGGTCATCCCGGCGGGGACGAACTGGAAGTGCATGCAGTCCATCTTCTCCCAATCCTCCTCGAAGTGCCCCTGCTCGTGGATGGTCTCGTAGATCGGCGAGCCGGGAAAGGGGGTGAACTTGGAGAGGTTGAAATCGTCGATCGGCAGCGAGAAGACGTAGTCCATGCTCTTGCGGATGCTCGCTTCGGTCTCTCCCGGCAGCCCCATCATCAGCAGCCCCTTGACCCGGATGCCGGCCTGCTTGATCAGGCGGATCCTGTCGCCGAGCATGTCGAGGTCGGGGTTCTGCCGGTGCTTCGCCAGCAGCTCGGGGTCGCCGGTCTCGATGCCGAGGCTGGCCATCCAGCAGCCGGCCCCCTGCATCTGCCGCAAGAGCTCGAGATCGACGTGCTCGGCGCGCACCGCGCAGTTGAAGGTCAACCCGAGCGGCTTGTCGACCATCAGCCGGCAGAAGTCCTCGACCCGCTTTCGGTTGAAGGTGAACTGGTCGTCGTAGAAGTTGACGTGGCGCACGCCGAAACGCTCGCGCAGGGTGCGCAGATGCTCGTAGAGATAGTCGGCCGAGTTGTAGCGGAAGGTGCGGCGGAAGACGCTGCGGTCACAGTAGCTGCAGGCGTAGGGACAGCCGCGGCTGGAAATGCAGCTGGTGTTGGGTGCCTTGGGATAGTTGAAGATCGGCAGCTGGTAGACGTGCGGATAGCCGGCCAGCTTCTCGTAGGCGGGAAAGGGGAGCGCGTCGAGTTCGATCCCCTGCTCCCGGTAGCCGGTGAAAAGGACGCCGTCTCCCTCGCGGACGACCAGTCCGGAGATGGACGCCAGATTCTCGCCGCCGCTGGCCAGCAGTTCGGCCATGGTTTCTTCCCCTTCGCCGACCACGGCGACGTCGACCTCGGGGTAGTCGGTGAGCACCTTCTCTTTCAGGGCCGAAACGTGGGGGCCGCCGAAAACGGCGCGGATCTGCGGCAGTTCGCTCTTGGCCAGCTTCGCCAGGCGCACGCCGTCGAGAAAACTCGAGGTGGTGCAGGAAAAGCCGATCCAGGCCGGCCGTTCAGACCGCAGCACATCCAGGATGCGTTGGTCCGAGTCGGGGTGGGCGTAACAGTCGACGATATCGGCGACAAGGCCCTGCTTTTCCAGCCAGGCGGCGATGCTGGCCAGCCCCAGCGGCGGCATGATGCTGGCCAGCCGCGAGATGTCCCGCCCGGCCGCCTCGGGGCGGTAGCCCAAGGGATGGACCAGCAGGATGCGGTTAGTTGCCAGCGCCATGGCGCCTCCTCGAACGGCCGAATGAAATGAGCTTATCCCAGAGCAGGCCGCGATAACCGAAGTTGTGCATGACCGCCATCCGCTTCTGCCCTTCGGAAGGGGGGAAGATGCGGTCGCGGCGGCCGCGGAAGCTCTCTTCGATAGTCGCATTCATCACATCGCGGTCGACGTTGGGAGAGTAGTAGTAAACCGGCTGCAGCAGCGACTGATCGGCAGAAACCAGCCCTTCGCGGATCGCCTGGGCGTGCAGCGGCGATTTGCTCAGCAGACGGATGCCGGAGAAGGCGAAGACCACGGTGTGCTGCAGCCGCGCCAGGTTGGCCAGCCCTTCCTGCACGGTCGCCTCGGTTTCGCCGGGCCCGCCGAAAATAACGAAATGGGCACAGGGGAGCTGTTCGTCCACGCAGGCGCGGTTGACCGCTTCGACTTCGGCAAAGTTGAACCCCTTGGCAAGCCCGGCCAGGGTGGCGTCAGAGGCGGCGTCGGTTCCGAGTTCCAAGGCATAGAGTCCAGCTTTTTTCAACAGGGCAAGTTCGGAGCGACCGAGACCCTGCGGCCGAAAGAAGGCGCTCCAGCGCAACTGCACGCCGCGGCGGATCATTTCTTCAGCCACGGCCAGGTAGTGCCCGGCCGGATCGTTGAAAATCGAGTCGGTGAAGAAGAGCGACTCGATTCCGTGCTCGGCCTGCAGGCGCTTGATATCATCGACCACCGCTGGCGCCGGCCGGCAGCGGAAGCGTTTCCCCTCAAGGCCGGGATAGGTGCAGTAGCTGCAGCTGAAGGGGCAGCCGCGCTTGCTCTGCAGGTTGACCATGCCGGTCTGCTGCCGGTAGAACTCGACCAGTTCCGGCACCAGCAGCGGCGCCGCCATCTCCTCCCCGGCCAGCCCCGCGCCCGCCTCGCTCGTCAGCCTGGCGGCCGGACGACCGGCCTTCAGGTCGGCCAGCAGCTGCACCAGCACCCGCTCCCCCTCGCCGACCACCCCGTGATCGGCGCCGAGGTAGTCGAGAATCGCCTCGGGCATGATCGAAAAAGCCGGACCGCCGACGATCAGGGTTGCCGCTGTCGCCTCGCGCACCACCTGCACCAACTTGCGAGCTTGAGCCAGGTACCAGTCGTCTTCACCGCCGAAGGAATCGACATTGTCGATGTTGCGCAGCGACAGGCAGACGAACTCGGGGGCGAACTCCGCCAGCGCCTGGCGCAGCGCCGCTTTCGACTTGCCGGCAGCCAGAAAATCGAACTGCCGCAGCTGGTGCCCCGCCTGGTCGAGCGCCCCGGCGATCACCGCCATCCCCAGGGGATAGACGGGATACGGCTCGGTGGTGACGTTGGCGGAGAGGAGGAAAACCCGGCTCATGCCTGCTCCCTGGCGCCCTTGAAGCCGCGCCGGGTGCGCGGGTTGTAGCGCCGGTAGGTGCCGTCGTCCATCTCCCGGCGCATGACGCTTTTGAACAGTTCACCCATCTTCAGGGCGTAGCCGCCATCGGCGTAGAAAGTGTCCCAGGCGTAATGGAACATCTCCTGCAGTTTTTCCGGTGTCATCTGCTTCGGCTGGAAGACCACCTTGTCGGCGCTGTAGTCGAGCCAGTTGTTCGACAGGATGCGCCCTTCGCGCTCGAGCTGGGCGCGGATCGGCGAGTGGGGAAAGGGAGTCATGATGGTGAATTCGGCGACGTCGAGCTCGACCTCGAGCAGAAAGTCGACCAGCCGTTTGATGTAGTCCTCGTCCTGGTCGTCGGTGCCGAGGATGATCGTCCCCTCGATGCCGATGCCGTGATCCTTGAGCCGGCGGATGCGGTTGCGGATGGTGTCGGAGGTGTCGAAGACCGCCTGGTAGACGTACCAGGCGCCGGCGTCGGCAGCCAGTTTGAGGATTTCCGGATCGTCGAGGATCGGGTGGGAAACCCACTTCTTCTTCAGCGGGATCATCGCCGTGAACAGCTCTTTCAGCCACTGGCGGTCCTGGGCCAGCGAGTTGTCGACGATGAACAGCCGGTTGTTCTCGATCGACTCCATCTCGGCGATCACCTGGTCGACCGGGCGGGGGCGAAATTTCTTGCCACCCAGATAGCCGGTGCAGCAGGGGAAGCAGTCGAACTTGCAGCCGCGCGAGGCATGGACCAGGTCGAGCATCTGCACCCCCCGGTAGTTGTAGAGCTCGCGCTTGAGAATGTCGCGGCGGGCGGTGCCGACCAGCGTGATGTCAGGATGGTTGTTCATGTAGTCGTAGACCGGCTTGAGCGTTCCGGCCTTGAAGTCGTCGAGCATCGCCTGGATGCGCCCCTCGGCCTCGCCGAGAAAGACCGCGTCGGCGTGCAGGGCCACTTCTTCGGCATGCAGCATCACGGCGATGCCGCCGAAGATCACCGTCATCCCCTGTTCGCGGTAGCGGCGGGCGATCTCGAAGGCCCGCGGCAGCTGGCAGGTGAGCATCACCGACAGCGCCACCAGGTCGGCGGGATCGCTGAAATCAATGGCTTCCAGGTTTTCGTCGATAAAGTCGATCTCCACCTCCGGCGGTACCGCAGCGGCAAAGACCACCGGCCCATGGGGCGGCAGGTGAAATTCGGTCTGTCGTTCCAGTTTCGGCCAGGTCGGGTAAATCAACTTCATCTTCATGTGTCGAATCTTCCTTTTGTGCGTGGCTGACGTTGCTTTGAACTCGCCCTGTTCAGATCGCCCGGGCAGCGGTCAAGGCGCCGCCCCCCGCGGGTTGCGCATTTTTCGTGACAGGGTTCGCAAAATAGTAGGTCATCGCCCGGCGCGCGTAATCGCTGGCGCGGATGCCGATAAATTCTTCGTGCGCGACCATGACGGCGACCACGACCTGGTTTTCCCCCTGGTCTTCGCCGGCGAAACCGACAAACCAGTCATAGCGCAGATCCTGGGACGAGCTGCCGATCGATCCGGTCTTGCCGCCGATCTGCAGGTGCGAGAGGACCTTGTCTTTATCATGCCCGCGGAAGGTCTTGCGGGCGGTGCCGGAGGTGATGGTGCTCTCCATCATCTGCTCCACCGCCGCGGCGGCGCGGGCGGACATGATCTGCCGGAACTCCGGGGTTGGCGAACTGCGGTAGAGGACCTGGCCCTGCTCGTCGGCAATGCGCTCGACCAGGGTCTGCGTCACCATGCGCCCGCCGTTGAGGACCGCCGCGGCCAGGGCCGCGCCGTGCAAGGGTGAAAGGGTGGTCTGCCGGTTGAAACCGCTGGCGACCTCCGCCCAGTTATACGGGGTGTCGCTGATCTGAAACTGGCTGGGAGGCAGCACAAGGTCAAAGTCGAGGGACTGGTTGAAGCCGAAGTCGGCCGCCGCCTGCTCCAGCAGCGGCTTGCCCAGGCGCAGCTCGCCGAGCTTGCCGAAGACCGGGTTGATCGAGTCGGCAAAGGCCTCTCGCAGGGGAATCGTCGTCGTATGGCGATCAACCTTGTTGGTCAGCTGCCTTTTGTAGAGGGTGTGCTTGGCCCCGTTGAACTGCACCGGCGAATCGGCCGAATAACCGCACTGGTCGACGGCCGCCGCCGCGGTGACGATCTTGAAGATGCTGGCGGCCGGGTATTCGCTGCGCAGGCAGGGGTTGCTCAGGTCATCGGTCCGGTCGTAACCGGCCAGGGCCAGAACCCGCCCGGAAAGCGCTTCCATGACGACGATCCCGACGTAGCGGGAGTTCTTGCGGTCGATGGTTTCGAGCAGGTAGTTCTGCAGGGCGGGGTCGAGGGTGGTCTCGACGTGAAGGGTGCCGCCACCGGCCGGCAGGGCGATATCCTTCTCGGTCAGGTTGCTGAACATTCCTTCGTCGAGGAGCTGTCGAAGCTGTTCTTTGTCGAGCGGGCCCGAAACCGTCGGCGCCGGTTCAGTGGCCTCCCCGGCGGGCGAGAGGGCAACAGGGCTGTGCGGCATTCCGGTGTTGCGGATGAAGCCGAAAAGGGCGAAGACGGCCACCAGGGCGAGCAGGGCGGCACCGAATAAGCGGAATGCGAACCGCCGCTGCGGGCGCGGTTTGCGAGTATACCTTTTGGGCAGGGACGCCTGGTAATCCCGCCAGCCGCGATGCTGGTTGCGCCGCGTTAATAATTTTTTTGAAAAAGCCATGATTAACCCTTCAAGATTTTTGTATTAAAAACCAGAGCTGGCAGGACGCGACCCGCCGGTTTAAACGCCTTTGACCTCAGCCAGACACCTCGCCGCCAGTTCCGCCATATCCGCCACCGGTGAACCGGCAAGGAAATACCGGCCGTCCGATTTTCGACTCAACTCGCCATAGCACGCAGCGCCCTCCCGCGGCTCCCGCTCCAGCACCAGAAAGACGGCGCCCGGCAGCACCCCGGCAATCACGGGCACCCCCGCCGGCGGTGCCAGGTCGCAGATCCCGGCCACCAGGCAGTCTTCTTCCCCCCAATTCATACTTTCCAGCGCCAGCCCCAGCGCAGTCAGGCCGGGTGCAGCCGCGGGACTCACCACCAGGCCGCTGCCGGTCAGGCCGAAACGGATCGCCGCCTCACCGAGGAAGGTGTTGGAGAGGGTGTAGGCAAAGAGCTGCGGGCTGGCCAGCGCGCCCCCGTCGGGAAGCACGCTGTCGAAATAATCGCTGTCGGTGCCGAGACAGCCGTAGGCGGTGGCGGCGATCAACCCGACCGGTCGTTTCTGCTGCCAAGCCTCCATCCCGGCGTCGCGC
>NZ_JBFHGD010000048.1:0-17882 GCF_041583255.1 Trichloromonas sp.
GATCCCCGGCCGCTCAGGTTCTTGCGAACCTGTTGTTTTCTTTGCGTCAATTGGGCGGTTGCCGCGAACCGGTTTGATAATTCTCTCCTTCCTGGGATTAAAAAAATGTTTACGCAAAAAAGTATTTCATTCCAAGAGGTTTTCTTTCCGCGAAAGGCCCCGGCAAATCGACAACACAGGGGGTTCGCGCAAATATAAATCAAATAATCAGTGTCTCTTCGAAATTGACGAAATTGTCCACCCCAAAGCTGTCAATGACGCAATCGCGCGCCCCAACCAGCCTGTAAATCCTGAGACTGTCGCACGCCTTGTCGATCTCCCTGACCAACTCTCTCTTCATTTGCTCGTATTGCATGTCGTTTACCGAGCACTCGAAAACCGACTTCTGCACCCGTTGTCCATAGCTTTTGCAAACCTTCGCCACCCGCCGCAGGCGCTTTTGCCCCGCGCGATCTTCGGTGTTTACGTCATAGGTCACAATCAACCACATAAGCCCACCTTATCGGTACAGAAACGGCGTGTAGGCTTCGGTATCGCCACGCAGATGCCGGGCCAGCAAGCGAGCTTGCACGTGGGGAATCAGACCAAAAGGGACAGTCTGGTCAAGAACCGGGTGCCTGATTTCGTCCTGCTTGCGTTTCTGATACGCAGTCACCACGGCCTTGCGTCCTTTTTCGTTGAGATAAACCGCCCCGCCCGGCCGTTCGTCAAACTCATCCGGGCCGATCTGACGCAGATTGATGAGAGTCAGTGCCAGACGGTCGGCCAGAATGGGCCGCAACTCTTCCATCATATCGAGCCCGAGCGATGGTCGGCCAGGGCGCATGACATGCAGAAACCCCATCTGCGGATCAAGCCCCACCCCTTCGACAGCCGAGATACAATCGTTGAGCAACAGCACGTAAAGAAAAGAAAGCAGGGCATTTATACGATCCCGCGGAGGACGGCGATTGCGCCCATTCATCCGGAATACCTCCCGATTCTGGGTCATCATCCGGTCGAAGCAGTCGAAATAGACCTTCGCCGATTCTCCTTCGAGGCCGCGCATGAATTCGATATCATCAGAACCCGGCAGACGCTCGATGGCCCGCCCCAGCAGATCGGCGGCTTTTTGCAGAGGGGCGGCGAACTCGGCCTCCTTCGCCTCCCGCTGCCCCCGCATCAGCACCTGGCGGGTATTCTGCAACTTGCCCCCAACCATGTTGCGCACGATGGCAGATTTTTTCGAACCGTCCTCGATGCTCAGATGCTGCTGGTGCCGCAACAGCACATTTCCGCCGACTTTGCCGACCATGCGACAGCGATAACGACCGTTGCGGTCGAGCAATACGACGCTGCGCCCGTCTTCGGCACATTTGTGCAAAAGAAACGGCGTGGTCATGACATTGCCGAACAGGACGAATCCACCCAAGTGGTGCAGTGGCACTTGAAGGCGGTTTTCGCCGTCGACCTTGACCTTGACGGTCTCCCCTTCAAGATGCAGATAGCTGCCTTCGGTCATGACAAACAGGGTATTGAGCAGCTGTTTCATGGCTTTTTCCCCCGCAGGCGCTTTTTGCTCTCTGGCTCGACCAGGTAATTTTCAGAGGTCGACACCTTTTCCCCGGTCTCGACTTCCAGTTTCTCCCTGGCATCGCCGGCGATCCGACCGCCCTTGTTGGCCGCAGTCTTATTTTCGACAAAGCTTTGGGCATCCTGCTTGCGGGCGATTTCCGTCGTCGCCGCCTCGCCCAGCATGGAGAAGATCAATTCCAGGTCGGTCATGTGATCGCGCAGGTTTTCACGGTTCAATCCCTTGAATTGCTTGTACTCGGCTGGCGTCATGCCGAAAGCGGCCTTGCTGATCTCGGCCGTGAGGATGGCATATTCAGGCTCACCGTTCACACCCCGGCCCTTCCACTCCTCGGTCAGTTCGGCCCGCACGGCAATGCCGCGCATGCGCTTTTCGATCCAGGCGTCCGAGTAGCCCTTGGCTCGATAGAGTTCCCGGGTTCGGGCCGTCGCAATTTCGGGGTCTTCGATTTCCTGCACCCGCTCGTAGCCGACCTTGGCCAGCCAGCGCTTGAACGGCTCAGCCTTGGGCGATGGGATGGATTGAATGATGCGGAATATGCCTTCGGTATTGGCACAAAGCATCCTCTGAGCTCCTCCCGCAGTCGCGATGGAAAGGGTATGTACAATCTGTACCCACCCTTTGCCGAGTTCAGGATCACGCCGTTTCATCCGCTGGATGTACTGCTTCGGATCTTTTGAGTCGATCAGGGCAAGAACGACATCTTCAACAACAAACCACCATTCGCCTTTGTGGAAAGTTTTTCGGATTTCCTTACCTTGAAAAATCGCCAGTTTCGTTTCCATCAATTCCCTCCTTCAATGGCAAACAACTCCCGCATCACCTTGCGCCCTCTCTCCCTCTCGGCAACGACGGAAGGCAGGCAGGAGTCTTTCAGGGAACAGCCGTCACAGCGTTTGTCGTTGACCGGCGGCGGCATTATGCGCTGCTCCAGTAATTCCCGAACCGCCAACGCCGCCCGCTCGACCTCGGCCCGCATGGCCTCGGTAAACTCCACTTCGCGGCGCTCCCGCGAACCATGCCAGTACAGAGCGCCTTTCGGCACAGAGACGCCGAACATTTCTTCCAGGCACAACGCCTGGGCGCAGAGTTGCAAGATTTCGGGCCTGCCTCTGCGACTGCGCCCTGATTTATATTCGACCGGAAAGGGGATGTCGTCGAAAAATTCGACGACATCTGCCTTTCCCACCAAGCCGAGGCGCTTGTTCCACACGGGCAAGGCCCGCTCGATGCGTGTTGCCCCGCAACTTTCGCCGCTAACTTCATCCACCCGCTCGTGAACATCCCGGCCGCGCATGGTGTAGATATTCTCGTCCCAGACCTGTTCGATATGGATCAGGGCGCATTGTCGGGGACAGTAGGCGTAGTGCTCCAGGGCAGAGAGCATGACGGGATCGGACATGTCATTCATTACAAACCTCCACATGGGGCAAAATTCGGGCGGCCACATGGGTCAACATCCGGGCGGCCACATGGGGCCGCCCCTACGATGGTGATGATCCCGTGGAAATGGTTGGGCATGATCGCGTATGCGTCTATCGCCATCTCCGGAAATTTCTCGGGCAACTTCAGCCACCATTTTTCGATCATTCGCCCGGCTTCGTTCAATTGCATTACCCCATTCACAACATCGCCGAGAAGACACTCGCGGCCCTGAATGCATGAAGTCACGAAATAAACCCCGGGCGAGGAATAATCATATTCCCGCAACCGAATCGAACGACGATGATGAAGATCGGGATTATAGGCCAAGAAACCTCCGTAGGGGCGACCCCATGTGGTCGCCCGCCCCATGTGGCCGCCCTGATTTCTCCGAATTACAGTTTCTCGATTACCGTAACCCCCTGCGGCATGTTTTCCTGGGTCGGCACACAAATATCATACTGGTTGAAAGATCGCACCGGCGATTCCGAAGCCTCGGCGGAAATCAGATCGAAAAGACTGTGGGCCGGGGCATTGCCCATTTTCGATTCGTGCTTGAAAACAACCAGTTTACGGGCCGACATCTGACCACGAGCCGCCGAGCGGTCGTGCTCGAACATGTTGGCCAGTGCCTGCCAGAACAGTTCGAGATCCTCTTCGCAAAAGCCCGTCTGAGCGGCCAGCGGCGCAGAGATGAAGCCGTGGCAGCGGTAGAGGGCGTAGGGGACGGTGAACTTGCGCCCCATGGTGCGGTTGTCTCCCTGCTGTTTTTCGGCCTCGGCCTCGGTGGCAACAGCCATGCGGGTGATGCTGTGCTCCAGCGGCACCACCTGATCCACGCTGCGGGCAAAGGTGAGTTGGACTGGGCCGCGCACCTGACCGGCGTTCTCGCCGGTGGACATGACCGCCCCAAAGGTTCGAACATCGTAATATTTGCGGCACATGACCTGACGTGCAGCCTCGGTTTTCTCGCCCTTCTCCTTCCCTTTGACGGATTCATCCTTATGAGCCTCGGCAATCAGGCTGTTGAGGATCGCCTTCTCTTTCACAAAAATGTCGTAACCTGTCCCTTTGTCGTTGAGTTGAACGAAATTGCGCACCTTGCGCTTGAGGCAGACGTCGGTCACCAGCCCGTGGCCGGTCTCGGGATCGACACGGGGAAGGTTCCCGGCATCCGGGTCGCCGTTGGGGTTGCCGTCCTTCACATCGAAAAAAAGCACGAAGTCATAGCGGTTCTGAATGGGTGTGCTCATGGTTGAGTCTCCTTGTTATCAATAGGATTATTGCTCTTTTTTGGCAAAGAAGTGCTGGCGCTGATGATAGTAGCCGACCGCAAACCGCCCTTGATCTTGCAGACTCAGATGCGCCGGGAAGGCGTGGTCGGCGGCTACTTTATCCACGATCTCGCCAATCAGCCGTTCCAGATTCACCGCCTGACCTTTGTTCTCCAACTTGGCAATGTGGTGGACCTTGAGCTTCATCAAGTGCGGAAAGACGGCCACCGGCGTACTGGACGCCGCGCCGTAGAAGCGGTCGCGAATGGTAGCGTTGATGCCGGGGCTGGCGCTCTCCTGCGCCCGCTCCAAGGTTGCGAAGAGCCTCCCCAACAAATAGCCGGGATTGGTGTTGGTGATATCCAGAGACATACCGACCTCCTTTTTAGAATTTTTTTTATTTGAACGGATGAGACATGCCTTGAGAAGCGCGGCACGGGAATAGGTGACATCCTGCTCGGCGCGGCAGCGGCGCAACGCCGATGCCAGCAACGTATGGGGATACGGCGTACCAGCCAGGATTGCTTTCATAAAATCGCCAGCCAAGTTCGGCGGAACATTTTCCGATTTCCCCTGAGTTGCCGTCGCCGTGAGTAGGCGAAAAAGCGACAGATGTTCGGGCTGTTTCGGGCCGTGGACAATGGCGCAGTCCAAAAAGTGTTGCTTGATGTGCCGCGCCGCTTCTCCTACGGTGCCCGGATGCCAGAAGCGAACGGCAATCCGAGCTGCATTGGGAGCCAAACCAAGGACATAGAATGGGGTGTAATCTTCGTCTAGGGGCGGAGTACCCGACTCGGGCGCTTTGAACAATTCGCGTACAGCAGCGTTTAGCTGATCGGGATTTTCTTTGGCCGGTTCAGAGAACACGTCGGCAAAAATATCTTCCAAGGGACTTTGCCGCTCGGCCCAGAAAACAGTGCTGCAATCCCCAACCTGGAGCCGCTGGCGCGATCCCTTTGACAACATCTTGTTGAGGGCGGTGGTATAGGCAAATTCAGCCCGTTTGCCAACCGGCGCATTTTGCCCCTGTTCCTTGCCGAATGAACGAAAAGCATCCAGATTAAACGATACGATATTGGCGCCGGAACTTTGAGCCCCCCAAACCCCCTTGATGGCGGTATGGAGCCGGACAGTGGAATCATGCTCCCCTGTTACCAGGCATGTATGAGTTTCCGCAGCCTCTCCGCCCATCGTCTTAGCGTCCGAAACTACGCTTCGAACGGCCTCTCGCTGACAGACAAGCCCGGACTCCCCTTCAAGAAGAAAAGTAACTATCGGGGCATTCAGTGAAATTTCTTCCCATGACGAAAACGAAGACAACGGGGATAGATCATTTCGTTCAAGAAAGGTCAATACCGACTGAATCCCTTCGTCCTCAATCGGCTCTATGAATTTTCCACGGATTGTTTCAATGAAGCATCGTTGCTGCTCCCTGGCCTTTTCCTCCAACTGAACTGGATCTTTCTTCGGGTCCGGTTTCGGAATGCCAAGAACATAGTTAGATGTATCCCAAAGGAAATTTGCTGCAATGCCACTGGTTTTCTTTACCCCCTTGGGAACGGTGAACAAACGTCCACGCCTTTTCTTGCCTTCACCTTCGCGAGTATCTTGAATGCCGACGCAATCTCCTTGCAAGTTCAAGACAATCAGAAAGGGAATTTCTTTCTGTTCAAAACCTTCCGGCGCTACATCTGCCCCAACCGCTTCCGCCATGCGCCGATAATAGCCGTTCAACGCCTGTAGAATCATCCACGCACCTCCTCACTGTCTAGTGGCGGCACCATGAGGCAGCCGTTATCGAGTTTGGCGCGAAAAAAGAGCGGCCGGCAACCACCCGTGCAACTATGGGAATTCTGTTTGTCTGCACGGGTGTCATGGCGAATGTCGTACAGCATCCAGCCCAGATCGATGTTTTCCGCTATCGGCTCAGGTAGCGACTGATCGTGGAATATCGGCGCAAAATTCGCGGCAAATTCCCGACACCCGAAATAGGGCTGGTTGAAGCTCTGCCCCTTTTCGGCCCGCCGCAGAAACATTTCCTGGTACTTGATTGGCGTATTCTCCGGCCCGGCTTTGTCGGTCATCTCGAAATGAGCGTGAATCGTGTAGGCGACATCGCGCAGGAAAAGGCCGGCCCGCTGTTGGCGCTGGTCTTCGATGAACAGGTGTGGCGTGCGCGGCGACATGGTGCTCCCCACCTCGTTGCGACGCACCGACTCCCAGCGGACCGGCCTGAGCACGTCGATTCTCTCCACCTGCCAGCGGATGGCCGGTTTCCACAGGATCGCCTCTAAAATTCCCCGCGCCGCCGACGGGGTCATGATGTCGTAGGAGACCCGCTCGACCTTCATCTCCGGCCGGGTGAAACAGGCATTCTCACCCCAGACCTTCAGCCGCAGCAGACGGCTTTTTGTTGTTGATCCATTCATGATTCCTCCTTTCTTGGCAATTCAGCACATTAAATCGTCCGGATCGTAAACGATGGATTTGTCTGGACAGAAACCGAGCATATCGTCGTACAGCGCAGCATGGCTCTGGACAAAAATGTCGGGATGCACTTCACGGATCGCGCCGCTGGCCAGCAATTGACCGTGCAGACGGCGGGGCAGATTCACCACGTATCGTTGCAATTTACGTTTTGCCTGGCGATCCGGCGGCTCCCGCTCCAGCCTGGATATGAGGTCATCGTTTTGGTAACGGACAATGACCGATGCCTGGGCCGCCTCATTGATCAGCTTGAAGCGCCGTGCCGCCTCGCGGAAGCTGACCTGGAGCTTGAGATCGTTTTTCAGCAGGTCGATGATCCGCTCCTTGTCCAGCCGGTCGCCGCGCATCCAGTAGAAGCGACGAAAGAATTCTTCAAATCCCCCGGGTGACAACGCCGTGTCGCCATGCGACATGAGCAGGGTACGGCCGATTTCCGCCGCCTGGCGCAAATGCCCGACCGGAATATCGCTGGGCGGCGTAAAGACATAGACATGGCCTTTTTCCCGCAGACCCTCCCGGTTGCACCGCCCGGCAGCTTGGGCAACGGAGTCCAGTCCAGCCAAGGCGCGGTAGACCACCGGGAAATCCACATCGACGCCGGCCTCCACCAGTTGCGTGCTGATGACGCGGGTGGACAGGCCCGCTTGCAACCGCCCCTTGATTTCAGTAATTTTCTGCGACCGGTGCGCCCCGCACATAAGGGCCGAAAGATGAATGGTCCCGTGCGGCATCAATTCCCACAGGATACGGGCATCGTCGCGGCGACTGACGATGCAGAGCGCAGAATCGTGCCCTTGCAACCGTGCCGAGATGTCATCCCATGTGCGCGGTTCCTGCAACGGTCCTAAAATCGACAGCTCGGTCCGCTTCAATTGCCCGAAGAGCGCGGCAGGATCGGCCATGATCTCCGTCACGCCGGAAAGTCCCTTGAAATCGAAATCCATGGCTTTGTGCGGGCCGAGGGCCGGTTGGGTAGCGGTGCAGAGCAGGATGGTCACGCCATAGTTGTTCCGAAGTTCGGAAAGGACTTCGAGAATGGGCGTAAGGAAATCGGGGGGCAACAGCTGGGCTTCATCGAGGATGACGACACTGCCGGCGATATTGTGTAGTTTTCGGCAACGGCTGGTGCGACTGGCGAAAAGCGACTCGAAGAACTGCACCGTGGTGGTGACGATAACCGGTGCGTCCCAGTTCTCGCAGGCCAGGCGCGACCGGTTGTTGTCCCGGCGTTCGTCGTTCACATCCAGGTTGCTGTGGTGCTCGATGACGACATCACCGACATCTTTCCAAACATCCCTGAATTGGTTGGCGGTCTGTTCGATGATGCTGGTGTAGGGAATGACATAGATGATTCGCCGCTGGCCGTGTGCCACGGCATGATGGAGAGCAAACGCAAGTGAAGAAAGGGTTTTACCGCCTCCGGTAGGAACGGTCAGTGAATAGACCCCGGGGGCCTGTGTTGCCGTTGCCAAGCATTGGTTCAGAATATCGGCGCGGATGCGGTTGATCGACGTATCGGCTGCGCCAACCAGCTTTCGACGCATGAAAGTATCGAACCAGGGGCACAACTCTGACAACGTTGGATAGTCCCCCCTTTCACGCGACTTGTCTGGCTCGAAGAACGCCTCGGTATCGATAAAGTCCGCATCTACCAGGCAGGAGAAAAGCATTCGGAGCCAAAGGGAGCGTGAGATATCCGTGCCCGATTTTGCCTTCTCGGTTGGGGCTGTTTGCTCGAGAATTTCATCGGGAACGCCCTGGGAAAGTACCTTTTCGAGCAGATCTTTCTGTTCCAGACGTTGCGCCAAGGAAGCCGTGCCGCCTTCATTCCAATCCGGCAAGCCGGCATGATGCCCGGCGATGGGGTAGGTTAGAATCCTCCCCAACATGCCGAATCGTTCCAGCGCGTGCAGCGCACCGGCCGTGGAGTGATCGCCGCCGGTTTTCCCGACATGGGCATCCGGATTGTTGATGGCTTGGATATATTGCTGAAACTGACTGGAGTATTTACCCAAATCGTGCCACAATCCCGCCGCACGTGCCCATCCGTCCGCACCAAAAGCCGCCGCAAAACCAGCAGCCCGCTCGGCGGTTTGGCGAAGATGTTCCTCAAGATCGTGCGTCCGCCCGTCTTCAGCCACATGCGCGATATGTTTTTTCATAAGCTATCCTTTGAAATCCCCCACGCTTATCCCTCCACCGCTAATAAATCAGTTAAATCTGACTCTAAACCTACCAACCCGCCACGTCAGAATAAGTCGCAACCATATCTCTTCTTGCCAATCCAGATAGCCAAACAATAGTGTTTGTCGGATCAACAGCAAAACCTTACCTGTTAGCGTTGCATTCAGAAGAGGCGGAATCATCCTCCAGTTTTTGCGAAGGGCTGTTATTTCCTTATCGACTTCGAATGGTGTTCGGGGTCTGTCCAGAGGGGGGGATGCGTTCGATAGACGCGCGAACCTTAACCGTTCGGCCATGGTACCCTCCACTGTTGTTGGCCGTCTGAGGCAGAGACCAATCCTGTATTACATTGAATGAGGCTAATATAAACCTGCGTGTTTGTGATTACAAGGTTCTTTGTTTTGCGGTGGATTTGATGGGAAGGGGGGGCGTCAGAAGCAGACAAGTGAAAACAAAAAACCCGCCTGATTGGCGGGTTTTTCTGTGCTGTGCAAGACTATTTATGGCGGGAGCAGATGAGAATCGAACTCACCAGGGACGGGATACGCCCCCCACCGGTTTTGAAGACCGGGAGCGTCACCAGACTACTAACTGCTCCCAGAATCTGGTTCAGTGCCGGAAAGACTACCACTTTGGTCGGCAAAAAGCAAGTCCGGTCGGGCTGTTATGTGGTCTGGCGATGAAAGTTTCGGTGGCCTTGCCCTGCCGCAGCGCTCTACCGCCGGATCAGCTTTGCCGCCGGACCTGCGTCATCAGTTGCTCACGCAATTGCTTGAGTTTGGCCTTGAGCCACGCGGCGTTGTCATTGCCGATTCGCAGCAGGATCTTCTGCCCGGCCGAGCGGGCCTCGAGCTCGGGATCGGCGAACCGGTAGAGTACGCCGGGACGTTCAAGGCGGATCGGCTCCTGCAGCTCCGGGGTTTCGAGCAAATGGTCGATCACCTCGACCAGGCGGTCGTTGAAGTAGGCCGAAGGGTAGCCGAGGTCGGAGTAGGCCTGCTGGAACAGGGGGTAGTTGCGGACGTAGATATCGACCAGTTTGCCGCTGTCGAGGGCTTCGGCCAGCTCGATGTAGATGGCGTAGCGGCGTTCGTTGTAGGGACTGATCACCTCGCGGCCCTTCTCTCCTTGCACCAGGAGCGGGCCGCTGGCTCCTTTGACCGGCAGCTGCCTGCGGGGGATGTCTTTGCGGGGCAGGTTGTCGACGGTGACGACAAAGCGCTGGATGAAGTGGTCGAGCTGGAAGAGTTCGATGAATTTTTTTTCGCCGCCGAGCAGGGTCAGCAGTTCGCGCATGACCGTGTCGGCCATCTCAAGGCCGGGCAGCGGCAGCGCCGGTTTCGACTCGGGCTGCTCTGCCGCAGGGGGCGGTTCGACGGCTTGGGCCGGTTCGGCGATCGGGTATTTGACGGGAAGCTCCGGTGCGGCCGTTTCCGGCAGGGTGGACACCGCGCCCGGCGGAAGCTGCTGCTCGGTAACGTCGTCCGGTGGAAAGGCGATGAAGATGATGGCGATGGCAACGGCCAGGAGTATTGCCGGGATGATGTATTTTTTCATGAGTGCTGCCCCCGTGGTTAGAGCGAAAAGGTCTGGATGTCATACTAGCACGCTAGGGGGGCTGGTGTGCAACGCTATATTAGTGCCGGCACAATAACTCTGGCGCAGATGCCCCAGGGTAAGGCCAGTTCAGATTCTGACGCGTAATCGGGGCGATTGTCGCTCAGGGCGCGTAGATCATTTTGCGGGTCATGCCGCCGTCGACGATGAAATTCTGGCCGGTGATGAAGCCGGCTTCCGGGCCGAGCAGAAAGGCGACCAGGGAGGCGATGTCGTTCGGCACTCCGACCCGGCCCGCCGGGTGCTGGCGGTGGTCGGTTTCGCTGTGGATCGGCGTGCTTCGGGCCGCAGGTTTTTGCCAGTCGCCGGTCTCGATCCAGCCCGGTGAGATGCAGTTGACCCGTACGGACGGGCCGAGGCTGATCGCTAACGCGTGGGTCAGGGCCACCAGGCCGCCTTTGCTGGCGGCATAGGCCTCGCTGTCGGGCTCGGACTGCAGGGCCCGGGTTGAAGCGATGTTGACGATGGCGCCGCCGTCCTTTTTCAGCAGGGGGAGGGCTTCGCGGGTGACCAGGAAGGCGCCGGTCAGGTTGACCGCGAGCCACCGGTTCCAGCGTTCCAGCGACAGTTGCTCAAAGGGGCCGGAATGGGCGCGGGCGATGGCGGCGTTGCTGACCAGCCCGAAAAGAGCGCCGAAGCGCTGCTTGACCCGGGTGATGCCGCTATGCACCGAGGCTTCGTCGGCGACATCCATTTCGATTGTCTGCAGCTGCGGTGAGGTCAGCTCATGTTCCAGCGCGGCGCAGGCTTCCGGGTCGCTGTCGGCTGCCGCGACGTTGGCGCCCCGCTCCAGCAGGGTGCGGACGATCCCTTTGCCGATCCCCTGGGCCCCGCCCGTAACCAGTACCGTTTTGCCGATCAATCCATTCATGCTCATGTCCTCGGTTTGCAGGCTTTGAAATCGCTTTAAATGTTTCTTGTCCCGGCGTAAGTGACAGGTCGAGTTCGCCGGGAGGGGCGTCGTTAACCCCGGCGGGGGTCAGCGGCCCGGTTCGCGGCGGCCCTGGCAGCCGACGCAGAAGGGCGTTTCGGGGCGGGCGCCAAGCCGGCCGAAACCGATCGGTTCGCCACATTCCTTGCACTGGCCGTATTCGCCTTCCTTGATTGCGTTCAAGGCGGCGGCAATCTGCTGCAGGCGAATTTCATGGCTCCGCCGGCTGGCCTTGGCCATGCTCTGCTGCTGCAGGGCGTCCATTCGCGACAGGCGGCCGATCGGCTGGCCCAGGTCGACCGGTCGAGCGCCTTCTTCGGTTGTGCTGAGCAGGCGTTTCAGCTCCTGCTGCAGTTGCTGCAGGAGCAGTTCGAGATCGCGGACCTGTCGCGAAGAGAGTTCTTCACTCATGACGTAGGGATCCTGTGGGGCGAAGTTGCCGATTGACTAAAAAGATGGCGGCAGTTACAGTCGCCCCATGGAGGAATTGCTTGTCAGTCATGGATATCCGGCCCTGTTCCTGCTCAGTTTTTTGGCGGCCACCGTGGTGCCGCTGGGATCGGAGTGGCTGCTGGTCGTGCTGCTGCTCAGGGGTTTCGACCCGGCGCTGAGCGTTTCGCTGGCGGCATTGGGCAACACTTTGGGGGCGATGACAACCTATGCCGTCGGGCTCTGGGGCGGTCCTTTCCTCATCGGGCGGTTGCTTCGCATCGATCAGGCGACCCGGCGCCGGGCCGAAGGGTTCTATGCCCGCTACGGCCGCTGGTCTCTGCTGCTGTCCTGGCTGCCGGTGGTCGGTGATCCCCTCTGCCTGGTCGGCGGCGTTCTGCGGGTGGGGCTGGTGCCATTCGTTTTGCTGGTGGGATCCGGCAAGCTGCTTCGTTACCTGGCGGTCGCCCTGCTGGTGCTTGCTGGCGGCGCCTAGCCGGCCGGCCTGTCAACAGCTTACCACTTGGCGCCCTGGCGCGAAACCGGGTGCGAGTATTTCTTGGTGGCGTCCCCCTGGGACTGCCCCCACCAGTACGCTCCTGCGGCCACGGCGGCAACGAAGGCGAGCAGCGCCAGCAGTTTGATCAGGGCACTTCCTTTCACGACACAACTCCCTTGAGACAATTGCGATACCTGGTTCGTGCCGCCCGGATTCCGGGGCCGATCTCTAGGCTGAAAAAACAAAGGCGGAACCCTTGGGTTCCGCCTTTGTTACGCAGAATCTGTACCTTTTTTTTCTTATCCCAGCGGTGTCCGGCGGGGGCCGATATGCCACCAGCGCAGCATGCTGCTGAACCTTGGTAGGGCCAGCTGCAGGCGGGGCATGCAGCTGGCCATCGAGGTGGCCAGGGCGGCGCCGTAGGGAATCGACTGGACCAGCAGCAGGCCGGCCCAGAGCAAACCCTCGGGGTTGTCGCTGCCAAAAAACCATGCCGATGCCGCAGCGGCTACCCAGAGCAGGCCGAAGATCTGGGTCTCTTCCCAGGCCATCAGAATCCCCTTGACCAGCGCCTGCCGGCCTTCCCCCTTGGGGGTGCGCAAAAACGGCTGGCTCGGCTTGAGCAGGCCGATGAAAATGGCGCGGGCGATGGTGTGGGTCAGGCCCATTCCGGCCACCGAAGCCATCAGGCTCTGAACGAAGGAGCAGCGGACCCGGGCCCGGTACAGGATCAGGGCATGGGCCACCTTGAACACGAACAGGCCGAGGGTCGGGATCAGGAAGACCTTGAGCGGGATTTCGAAATCCTGCGGACGCCAGAGCATGCCGATGGTCCAGATCACGCCGGCGATGGTGAAGACCAGGTGCAGGGCGTCGGTGAACCAGGGCATCCAGCCGGTGATAAAGTGGAACTTCTGGCCCGCCGTCAGGTTCGCCTTGCTCCAGGGGAGCAGCGAACGCCAGTGGCGGCGCAGGATCTGCACGGCCCCGTAGGTCCAGCGGAAGCGCTGCCCCTTGTAGCCGGCAAAGCTGGTCGGGGTGATCCCCTCGCCGAAATTATGGTTGACGTAGACCGACTCGTAGCCGGCCTTGAACAGCCGCAGGCCGAGTTCGGCATCCTCGCAGATGCACCATTCGCCCCATTTGCCGACCTTCTCGAGGGCGTCGCGGCGCATCAGGGTCATGGTGCCGTGCTGGATGATGGCGTTGCGCTCGTTGCGGTGGACCATGCCGATCTGGAAGAAGCCGTTGTATTCCCAGTTGATCATGGTCTGAAACAGGTCGCCCTGCCATTCGCGGTTGTCCTGCGGGGCCTGGACGAAACCGACTTCGGGTTTGTCGAAGTAGGGGACCAGGGCGCGCAGCCAGTCGGGGCTGACCACGTAATCGGCGTCGATGACGCCGACCACCTGGGCCTCGGGGTGGGTCTGGCCGAGGCCGAAGTTGAGCGCCCCGGCCTTGTAGCCCGGCCAATTGGCCAGGTGAAAGAAGCGGAAGCGCTTGCCGAGACGGGCGCAGTATTCTTCGACCGGCCGCCAGACTTCTTCCTTGACCGTGTTGTTGTCGAGCACCAGCACTTCGAAATTAGGGTAGTCGAGCCGGGCCAGGCCGTCGAGGGTCTTGAAGACCAGCTCCGGCGGCTCGTTGTGGATCGCAAGGTGGATCGACGCCATCGGGAACTCCCGCTCGCGGTCCGGCTGCTGGGGGGCGAAAAACCGTTTCCAGCGCTTGACCCAGAGCATTTCAGCGAGTTCCAGGCCATTGGTCAGAATAACCAGCACCAGGGCCAGCTGGGCCGGCAGCAGGATGCCCCAGACGGCGATGCCGGCCGGCGTCATGTCGATGGCAAAGGGGAGCAGGGCGGTCCAGGCGAACATCGAGGCGGCCAGCTGGATCAGGCCGGCAAAGAAGAGCTGCCCGCGGCGCTTGAGGTTGTCCCAGTGGCGCAGAAAGAGGACCATCGGCCAGAGCGCCAGCAGGGTGGCCAGGGCGTACTGCCAGGGCCAGATCGGCACGGCGACGATTTCACCGACCAGGGGAAATTTGGGATTGCGGTTCGCATCGAACATGCCCCAATGGCCCCCGACCCTTCCTTCAAGGGACTTTTTCCAGGGCTGGTCGAAGGCTTCCATGACGAAATAGTCGATGTTGTGCTGGCGCGCCAGCTGCAGGAACTCGCGGACAAAGGTGGCCTGGTTGACCAGCGAGGTCTGCGACCTGGCAATCCGGTTGCCGTCGCTGGGCCAGCCGACCTCGCCGATCACGACCGGCTTGTCGGGGAAGGCCGCAACGACCTGCTTGTAACGGTCGAGAGCCCACTGCGGGGCCTCTTCGACGGGGATCCCTTCCCAGTAGGGGAGGATGTGGATAGCGATGAAATCGACGGCGTCGGCCAGTTCCGGGTGGTCGATCCAGACGTGCCAGGGCTCGGCGGTGCCGACCGGGACGTTGGTCGCCTGGCGCACCTGGTCGATATAGCCGGCCAGCTGGCTGACGTTCAGGTTGCCACGCAGGAACGCCTCGTTGCCGACGATGACCCGTTCGACGCTCGGCCAGCGGTTGGCATTGGAGATGAGCCTGGTGATTTCTTTATGGTTGATGGCCTCATTGGTGTCGAGCCAGGCGCCGGCGGTGACTTTGAGGCCCCGCGCCTGCGCCATCTGGGGGATCAGGCCCAGTTCGCCAAGCGATGAGTAGGTCCGCACCCGCAGGGTCTTGCCCTGCACCAGGGCCAGATCGAGATCGATCTGCTCGGCGCTGGGGAGTTCATTTTTTATCGCATCCTGCCCTTTACGGAACGGGCTGAAAGAAAGTCCGTTGACGGGGCCGGTCCAATCCGGGGCATTCACCGGGCGGTTCAGCAGGGCCCAGGTGACCAGGTTGGCCACAACGACCAGGGTAATAATCAGAATACTGGTTTTACGCATACAGGTTGGTTCCTTCGAAAACGGGTTCGAGGTACTCTTTTTGCCCTAAACGGCAAAAGCCCTTCACCGGCAAGGAAGGGCATGAAACATTCAGTGATGCCTGGGGAATTAAATGACTTGGGCCGCCAGGCCCGTGGGCATAGGATGAATCCAGCTGAAAAGCTTCTGTTGAGTGGACTTCAGAAGCAAGGTCGGAAGCTCTTCCGAACCATACTTTCTGTCATTGGCCTGGACTTTTTGGGACATTCAGGGGGCGTGGGTCCACGAATGAGCTTTTATAACATGTCGTGTTTGGGCTGTCAATGAGAAAAAGGGCCGGGCGGCCGTGAAGCGGACCCGTTTTTTTGCGGGGGGCGTGGGGACGGGCGGATGAAATTCAAAAAGTGAGTTCCCCCTGCCAGATCCTTTTTCACCGTCGACCCAGCAGGCGCAGCAGGCCGTCAAGGGTGGTGTACGGGTGCGGCGGGCAGCCGGGGATGTACAGGTCGACGGGGAGCAGGTCGCCGATGCCGTTGTTCACTTCCGGGCTGCCGGCAAAGGGGCCGCCGCTGATGGCGCAGGAGCCGGCGGCGATGACCAGTTTCGGTGCAGCGATGGCGGCATAGGTATCGAGCAGGGCGCTTTTCATGTTTTCGGTGACCGCGCCGGTGACCAGCAGGCCGTCGGCATGGCGGGGGGAGGCGACGAACTGGATGCCGAAGCGGCCGAGATCAAAGACCAGGGTGCCGAGCACGTTGACGTCGGCTTCGCAGGCGTTGCAGCCGCCGGCGGAAACCTGGCGCAGTTTGAGCGAGCGGCCGAACAGGCTCTTCATTTTGGCGTCGAGGGCGGTCGCCAGCTGGAACTCGCTTGCGCCCGTCAGCAGTCCGTCCCGGCTGCGCGAAGCCAGGCGGTAATCGCGGCTGAAACGCAGGGCTTCATGCGGGCAGGACCTGGCGCAGTCGCCGCAGAAGAGGCAGCGGCCGAGGTCGAGCGACGGCGGTCGTCCTTCCGTTCGGATGGCGGCTGTCGGACAGGCTTCCTGGCAATCGCGGCAGCCGACGGGACAGCGTTCCGGGGAGAAGTCGGGCAAGCCCCTGAACCGCTCGGGCAAGGTCGGTTCCTGCTTGGGGAACTTGCCGGTGCGATGGCCCTGGCGGATCCGTTCGCGGATGATTTTCAGCATGGTCTCAAGTCCTTTTTTGTTACAGGTCGAATCCGCAGTACGACAGGTTGAAGCTCTTGTTGCACAGCGGAAAATCCGAAATCTGTTCGGCCCGCAGCGCCATTGCCAGCCCGCTCCAGTTGTGAAACGAGGGGTCGACGATCTTGTAGCGGCTCAGCCGCCCCCGGGCATCGGTCAGGGCGACATGAATGATTTCGCCGCGCCAGCCCTCGACCAGGGAGACGGCCAGCCGATCGGGTAGAAGTGCCGGGACTTCGGTACGGTGGGGGCCGCCGGGAAGCTCCTTCAGCTGCTTGCGGACCCAGTCGAGCGAGGCATGGATTTCCCGGCGACGGATGCAGGCCCGGGCGAAGACGTCGCCGCTTTCTTCCCGGGGAACGGGGCCGAAGCTGTCGCGCCAGACGCCGACGGGGTGATTGAGGCGCACGTCCCGCTGCAGGTCGCAGGCCCGGGCGGCCACCCCGACCAGGCCGAGCTCAAGGGCGGTTTCAACGCGGAGCCGGCCAGCGCCTTCGAGGCGGGCCAGCACCGAGGGGGTCTCGAACATGAGGTCGATGGCGCCGCGGGTGTTCCGCGCTACCGGCTCCAGCCGCTGCAGCAGCCGCTCGGCCAGTTCGGGGGGGCAGTCGAAGGCGGTTCCGCCGGGTCGAACCAGGCCGCGGCCGAAACGGCTGCCGCAGAGTTCGGCGGTCAGGTTGAGGTAGTCGCCCCGCAAACGGCCGCAATAGGAGGCGGTGGGGAGAAAGCCGACATCGCCGGCAATGGCGCCGAGGTCGCCGACGTGGTTGGCCAGCCGCTCCAGTTCGAGGGCGACGGCGCGCAGCCGGTCGCCGCGGGCCGGAGCGCTCACCCCGCCCAGGGCCTCGTTGACCTGGCACCAGGCGGTCATGTGGCCGATGCTGGTGTCGCCGGCCGCGGTCTCCATCTGAAAGGGGGTGCGCGGGTGGGGGCCGCCAATCAATTGCTGCTCGATGGCGCGATGCTGGTAACCGAGGGAAATCTCGAGATGCAGCACCTCTTCGCCGTGGCACTGGAAGCGGAAATGCCCCGGCTCGATCACTCCGGCATGCACCGGTCCGACCGCCACTTCGTGGACCTCTTCGCCTTCGACCCGGTAAAACGGCATGTCGCCGGGAACCGGGTGGCTCTTCGTGTCGCGCTCCCAGGCATCCTGCCCCGCTCGCCAGGAGCGGTGAAAGCGCACCGGTTTAAGCCAGGGGTGGCCTTCGGGGCCGGCGCCGTACTGCTCGGCGATTTCCCGCTCGAACAGGTGCAGCTGGGTGCAGCGGGGGGTGAGCGAGGCGAAGTGCGCGCCGATTTTTGTCTGCAGCAACACCAAGTCGCCTTGCCGGTCGCGGGCGATCAGGGCATAGA
>NZ_JBFHGD010000049.1:0-17752 GCF_041583255.1 Trichloromonas sp.
GCGCAACGTCAAGGCCGAGGTGATCTCCTCGACCTTCGACGAGCCGGCCACGCGGCACGTCCAGGTGGCCGACATGGTGATCGAGAAGGCGCGGCGCCTGGTCGAGCACAAGCTCGACGTGGTGATCCTGCTGGACTCGATCACGCGGCTCGCGCGGGCCCACAACACCGTGGTTCCCCACTCCGGCAAGATTCTCTCGGGCGGAGTGGACTCGAACGCCCTGCACAAGCCGAAGCGCTTTTTCGGCGCCGCCCGCAACATCGAGGAGGGGGGCAGCCTGACCATCATCGCCACCGCCCTGGTCGATACCGGCAGCAAGATGGACGAGGTCATCTTCGAGGAGTTCAAGGGGACCGGCAACATGGAGCTGGTCCTTGATCGGCGCCTGGTCGACAAGCGTACTTTCCCGGCCATCGACATCAACAAGTCGGGAACCCGCCGCGAAGAGCTGCTGGTCGATCGTGTCAGCCTGCAGCGCACCTGGCTGCTGCGCAAGGTCCTGTCCTCGATGAACGTGGTCGACAGCATGGAATTCATCCTGGACAAGCTCGGGTCGACCAAGAGCAATCAGGAGTTTCTCGACTCCATGAACCAGTAGCGCCGCAGAGATAAAATCCTTGCCTTTTTGCGGCGGTAGTGCTAAATAGTCTTTTTTGTTTGACCGAACAAACATCATGCCTGTACTAGCCAGGCGCTAAGGAGAATCGTCATGAAAGAAGGAATTCACCCTAATTACGAAATGGTGACCGTCAAGTGTCACTGCGGTACCACCTTTGAGACCCGCTCTACCAAGAAGGGCGGCGAGATCTCGACGGAAATCTGCTCGGATTGCCACCCGTTCTACACCGGCAAGCAGAAGCTGATGGATACCGCCGGGCGTATCGAGCGTTTCCGCAGGAAGTACGGCAAGTAATAGCAAGTTCCGGAGACGGCCCGCCGGGCCGTCTCTTTTTTTAACGGTACGCGTACGCGGTCGTCTGCTCCTCCCGCCGCATCTTGCTGGATGCGGCGGGTTTCTGCGTTTTTTCTTTGCCTAAGGGGGCGTTGCTCTAAATGGCTTTGCTGGTTCAGTTGCTGACCCATACCCCCGAGCCTGACAAGGTGGCCGCCGCCGCCGCCCGGCTCTGCTATTCCTCATCATCGATTGACCGCCTGCTCGAACAGGGACGCGAGGAGCGGGCGGCTCTTCTGGCCAAGATCCTGGCTCTCGGTCATTTCTCCGTTCTCGAGCACGTCGCCTTCACCTTCGGCATCGAGGGGATCAGCCGCGCCTGTTCCCACCAGCTGGTCCGCCATCGGATTGCCTCCTTTTCCCAGCAGAGCCAGCGTTACGTGTCGCACAAGACCCAGTTCGCCGCGGTTGTCCCTGAGTCGATCTCTGCCCGGCCTGAACTGCTCGAGCGCTTCAACGGTTTTCTCGATCAGGCGCACGAGGTCTATCGCGAGCTGCTCGACGCCGGAGTGCCGGCCGAGGATGCCCGGTTTGTCCTCCCCAACGCGGCGGAAACCAAGCTGGTGATGACCATGAATGCCCGCGAACTTCTGCATTTTTTCAACCTGCGCTGCTGCCGGCGCGCCCAGTGGGAAATCCGCGCCATGGCCACCGAAATGCTGCGGCTGGTGCGCCGGGCGGCGCCGCTGCTTTTCGCGGATGCCGGTCCGGGCTGCCTTCAGGGCGCCTGCCCGGAAGGGGCCATGACCTGCGGGGCGATGGCCGAAGTGCGCAAGGAATTCAAGGAATTATCGTAGGAGCGACGTACGCGTCGCCCGGGCAAGGCTGCCTTGCCCCTACCGTGGAAACGTCTATTTATGTTCACCAAGCTGGAAGAAGTCGTTGACCGTTTTCGCGAAATCGAAGGACTGATGTCCGACCCTTCGCTGATCTCGAACCAGGAAAAATTCCGCGCCCTGACCAAGGAGCACGCGGAACTGGCCGAGATCGTCGAAACCTATGGCAAGTACTGCAAGGTTTGCGAGGATATCGAGGGGAACCGCGAGCTGCTGAGGGAGAACGATGAGGAACTGAAGGCGATGGCCAAGGCCGAGCTTCCCGAACTGGAAGAGCGCAGGGAGGCCCTGGCCCAGGAACTGAAAGTTCTGCTGCTGCCCAAGGATCCCAACGACAGCAAGAATATCATCCTCGAGGTGCGCGCCGGTACCGGCGGTGACGAGGCGGCCCTCTTTGCCGGCGACCTGTTCCGGATGTATTCCCGCTATGCCGAAGGGCGGCGCTGGCGGGTCGAAATCATGAGTGCGGCCGAGTCGGAAGCCGGCGGTTTCAAGGAAATCATCGCCATGATCAGCGGCGACCGGGTCTATTCGCGGCTCAAGTTCGAAAGCGGCACCCATCGGGTGCAGCGGGTGCCCGAAACCGAGGCGCAGGGACGGATTCACACCTCGGCCTGTACTGTGGCGGTGCTGCCCGAGGCCGAAGATGTCGATGTCGACATCAATCCAACCGATCTGCGCATCGACGTCTACCGCGCCTCCGGGGCCGGCGGCCAGCACGTTAACAAGACCGAGTCGGCGGTGCGGATCACCCACCTGCCGACCGGGGTGGTGGTCTCCTGCCAGGACGAGAAATCGCAGCACAAGAACAAGGCCAAGGCGATGAAGGTGCTGCAGTCGAAAATCCTCGACGCCATGGTCGCCGAGCAGAACGCGCTGCAGGCTGCGGATCGCAAGAGCCAGGTCGGCAGCGGTGACCGCAGCGAGCGCATCCGCACCTACAACTTTCCCCAGGGGCGCTGTACCGATCACCGCATCGGCCTGACCCTGTACAAGCTCGATGCCATCATGCAGGGAGCCCTGGACGATATCATCGACGCCATGACCGCCCACACCCAGGCTGACGCCATGTCCGGCCGGGAGTCCTGAGCTTGGCCGAGACCTGGACCGTGCTCAAGATCCTGCAGTGGACTGCGGGGTATTTCAAGGAAAAGGGGATCGAGGGGGGGCGACTGGATGCCGAAGTGCTGCTCGCCAACGCCTTGGGCCTCGACCGGGTCGGGCTGTATCTCAATTTCGACCGGCCGCTGAGCGCCGACGAGCAGGCGGTCTTCCGCCAGCAGGTGTCCCGCCGGGCGCGGCGCGAACCGGTGCAGTACATCCTTGGCGAAACAGAATTCTGGTCTCTGGCGCTGCGGGTTTCCCCGGACGTACTGATTCCCCGTGCCGACACCGAGGTGCTGGTCGAAGAGGCGCTGAAAAAGGGTGCCGGGGCCTGCTCCCTGCTGGATGTCGGCACCGGCAGCGGCGCTATCGCCGTCGCCCTGGCCAGTGAGCTGCCCGAGGCGCGGATTGAGGCGGTTGACCTCTCTTCTGCGGCCCTGGCCGTCGCCAGCGACAATGCCCGCCGTCACGGGGTGGATGGGCGGATCGTCTTTCGCGAGGCGGACCTGTATGGATTGAACGGCGGGCCTTTTGATCTGATCCTGTCCAATCCGCCCTATATCCCGACCGGGGATATGGCCGACCTGATGCCCGAGGTGCGGGACTTCGAGCCGCAGCTGGCTCTGCGCGGCGGCGATGACGATGGGTTGGCGGCTTATCGTAGTCTGGCGGCCGCATCGGCCAGGCTGCTGCATCCCGGCGGCTGGCTGCTGGTCGAGGTCGGCATCGGTCAGGCCGATGCTGTACGGCGATTGTTTGAACAGGCCGGACTGAGTGAATTGTATGTTCGTGACGACTATGCCGGTGTGCCGCGCGTCGTTGGCGGCCGCAAGCCGGTTTCAATTTAAAAATTTACTGCCTCAGGGCAGCTTTAGTAAAGGCTTACCGATTGGACAAGATTGTCATTCACGGCGGCCATCGCCTCAAGGGCGAGGTCAAGGTCAGCGGAGCGAAGAATTCGGCTCTCCCGCTGCTGTTTGCAACGCTGCTGGCTCCCGGGATGCATCGGGTCGCCAACGTCCCCGACCTGCGCGATATCACCACGGTTGAGAAACTGCTGATGACTCTCGGCGCGAAGGTGGTGCGGGAAGACGGCACCTTTGCCGTCGACGCCAGCGATATCGAAAGTATCGAGGCCCCCTACGACCTGGTGCGCACCATGCGCGCTTCGGTGTTGGTGCTCGGGCCGCTGCTGGCCCGTCTCGGCCAGGCCCGGGTCAGCCTCCCCGGCGGCTGCGCCATCGGCGCCCGCCCCATCAACCTGCACCTTAAGGGGTTCGAGGCGATGGGGGCGAAGATCACCCTCGATCACGGCTATGTTGAAGCTCGCGCCAAGCGGCTGCAGGGCGCCCGCATCCTGTTTGATGTGCCGACCGTCGGCGGGACCGAAAACCTGATGATGGCGGCAGCTCTGGCCAAGGGGACAACGGTGCTGGAAAACTCCGCCTGCGAACCGGAAATCGTCGAACTCTCTGAGGCGCTGAGCAAAATGGGGGCGCGCATCGAAGGGGCCGGTACCGACACGATCACTATCGAGGGGGTTGACGAACTCACCCCGCTGCAGCACGCGGTCATGCCCGATCGCATCGAGGCCGGCACCTTCATGATCGCCTCGGCCATCACCCGCGGTGATGTATTGGTCTCCGGCGCGGTGGCCAGCCACCTCGAGGCCCTGATCATCAAGCTGCGCGAAGCCGGGGTCGAGATCACCGAGGAAGCCGGCGGCTTACGGGTCAAGGGACCACGCAAGATTACCTCGGTCGACATCAAGACCCGTCCCCATCCCGGCTTTCCGACCGACATGCAGGCCCAGTTCATGGCCCTTATGGCCCTCGGCACGGGAACCAGCGTTATCAGTGAAAACGTCTTCGAAAACCGCTTCATGCATGTCAGCGAACTGCAGCGGATGGGGGCCAATATCTCCATCGAAGGGCACACCGCCACGGTCAAGGGGGTCAAGGGGTTGCTCGGTGCGCCGGTCATGGCCACCGACCTGAGAGCCAGCGCTTCGCTGGTCCTGGCCGGTCTGGCGGCCGACAATACCACCGAGGTCTCCCGCATCTATCACCTCGACCGGGGGTATGAGCGGATCGAGGAAAAGCTCAAGGGACTGGGTGCGGATATCGAGCGGGTCAAGGAATAGAAACTGCGTAAAGCGGTAATTGGTGATTGGTGATTGGTTTCTGGCTAATCACCAATCACCGATCACCAATCACGGGGTATAAAGAATGAGCGACTACATTACCTTCGCCCTGCCCAAGGGGCGGATCATGCAGGATTCGATGGAGCTGTTTGCGAAAATCGGCATCACCTGTCCGGAGATGGAAAAGGGGAGCCGCAAGCTGGTTTTCGAAAACCATGAGACCAAGTTCCGTTTCATGGCGGTGCGGGCCACCGACGTGCCGACCTATGTCGAGTACGGCTGCGCCGACCTCGGCGTGGTCGGCAAGGATACGCTGATGGAGCAGGGCAAGGATCTTTACGAGCCCCTTGACCTCAACTTCGGCTACTGCCGGATGGTGGTGGCCGAGCCGAAGGCGCTGAGCCAGGAGGACGATCCCGCCAACTGGTCGAACATCCGGGTGGCGACCAAGTATCCCAATGTTACCGAGCGCTATTTTGCCGCCAAGGGGATCCAGGTCGAGCTGATCAAGCTGTACGGCTCGATCGAGCTGGCGCCCTTGGTTGGGCTCTCCGAGCGTATCGTCGACCTGGTCTCCACCGGCGCCACCCTCAAGGAAAACGGCATGGTCGAGGTGGAAACCATCGCCGAGATCACCAGCCGGCTGATCGTCAACCGGGCCAGTCTCAAGACCAAGCACCAGCGCATCATTCAGATCATCGAAGGGCTTGAGAAGGTCATTGCCGAAACGCCGACCTTGTCCAAGTAATCCGGCAGCCCGAAGGGGTTCGCCTGAACAGCAGTGCAGCGGCAGCGGCCGCTCCTGCCAGGGAATTTATCCATGATTCAGATGCTGCGATTTTCCGACCCCGGTTTTGCCGACGCGTTCCGCAAGATCGAAGAGCGCGGCGAGACGGCACCGGCCGGCGTCGATGAGACGGTCCGGACCATCATCGCCGATGTTCGCGCCCGCGGCGACCAGGCGGTGTTCGACTGCACCGCCCGTTTCGACCGCCTCGAGCTGACCGCCGCGACGGTGGAAGTCACTGCCGCCGAGATCGACCAGGCCATGGCGGCCATCTCCGAACGTTCCCGGGCGGCCCTCGAGTTGGCGGCTCGGCGCATCGCCGACTACCACCGCAAGCAGAAGACCGAAACCTGGATCTCTACCGACGAGGAAGATGTATTGCTCGGCCAGATGGTGCGCCCGCTCGACCGGGTCGGCATCTACGTCCCCGGCGGCAAGGCGGCCTATCCTTCGTCGGTGCTGATGAACGCGGTGCCGGCCAAGGTGGCCGGGGTGGCCGAAGTTATCATGGTCGTGCCGATGCCCGGCGGCGAAGTCAATCCCCATGTGCTGGCGGCGGCCCGGCTGGCCGGGGTCGACCGGATTTTCAAGGTCGGCGGCGCCCAGGCCGTGGCGGCGCTGGCTTACGGTACCGAGACGATCCCCCGGGTCGACAAGATCACCGGACCGGGCAACATCTACGTCGCCACCGCCAAGCAGATGGTTTTCGGCAAGGTCGACATCGACATGATCGCCGGCCCCAGCGAGATCCTGATCATCAACGACGGCAGCGGCAACCCGGCGCATCTCGCGGCCGATCTGCTCGGCCAGGCCGAGCATGACGAGCTGGCCTCGTCGATCCTGATCACCACCGACGAGGACTTTGCCCGTCAGGTCGCCGAAGAAGTCGAAAAACAGCTGCAGCAGCTCTCAAGGGAGAGCATCGCCCGCAAGTCCATCGACAACTACGGGGCGATCATCCTGGCGGAAAACCTCGATGAGGTGATCGACTTCTCCAACCGCATCGCTCCCGAGCACCTGGAGCTGGCGGTGAACAACCCCTTCGAAATTCTCCCCCGCATCCGTCATGCCGGGGCGATCTTCATGGGGCACCACACTCCCGAGGCGGCTGGAGATTACCTGGCCGGTCCCAACCACACCCTGCCGACCGGGGGGACCGCGCGTTTCTTCTCGCCGCTGTCGGTGGATGATTTCGTCAAGAAGTCGAGCATTGTCTCCTTCACCCGTCAAGGGCTGGAGCGGCTCGGCGAAGATATCGTGCATATCGCCGAACTCGAGGGGCTGCAGGCCCACGCCCGTTCGGTGTCGCTTCGTTTACAGAAATAAGTCAGGAGGTTCGCATGTCCCGCAGCGCTACCATCGACCGCCAGACCAAGGAAACCCAGATCCGCCTCAGCCTCGAGCTGGACGGCAAGGGCGAATCGCAGATCTCCACCCCGGTCCCCTTCCTCGACCACATGCTGACCCTGCTGGCTCGCCACGGCTTCTTCGATCTCACTGTCGAGGCTTCAGGCGATATCGAGATCGACGCCCACCACACCGTCGAGGATCTCGGTATCTGCCTCGGCGAGGCCTTCAAAAAGGCGCTCGGCGACAAGGCGGGAATCCGCCGCTTCGGCCGCGGCACCATGCCGATGCACGAAGCCCTGGCCTCGGTGATCATCGATTTTTCCGGTCGGCCGTTCCTGGTCTTCAACGTCGACATGCCCAAGGCCAAGGTCGGCAATTTCGACACCGAGCTGGTCGAAGAGTTTTTCGTCGCCTTCTGTAACCACGCCGGCGCCAATGTTCATATCAACCTGGCCTACGGCGACAACCTGCACCACATCATCGAAGGGATTTTCAAAGCCTTCGGCCGCGCCCTCGACGAAGCGACCGGTTTCGACCCGCGCATCCAGGGGGTGCTCTCCACCAAGGGGAAGCTTGAGTAGTATGATTACCATCATCGATTACGGCATGGGCAATCTGCGCAGCGTGCAGAAGGGCTTTGAAAAGATCGGCTTCGAGGCGAAAGTCAGCGCCGATCCCGCTGATCTCCAAAACGCCTCCAAGCTGGTACTTCCCGGCGTCGGCGCCTTCAAGGATTGCATGGACAACCTGCGCGAGGGGGGCTTTGTCGAGCCGATCCTGCGCCATGTGGAATCGGGCAAGCCTTTTCTCGGGATCTGCCTGGGGCTGCAGCTGCTCTTTTCCGAAAGCGAGGAATTCGGCCGCCACCAGGGGCTGGGCATCATCCCCGGCAAGGTGGTGCGGTTTCCCGCCGACATGCAGGTTGCCGGCGAGGAGCTGAAAGTGCCGCACATGGGCTGGAACCAGATCCGCCTGCAGCAGGACATCCCGCTGTTGCGCGGGATCGCCGACGGCACTTCGGTTTACTTCGTCCATTCCTACTACGTGGTCCCCGACGACGCCAAGACGATCGCCACCACCACCGATTACGGGATGACCTTCTGTTCGGCCATCTGCCGGGATAACGTCATGGCCACCCAGTTCCACCCGGAGAAGAGCCAGCAGGTGGGCTTGCGGATTTTGCAGAATTTCGGGGAAATGAAATAAACCGGCCTCTCGCCCGCTCCTTGCAGTCGCTAGAGCTCACAGAGGACACAGAGAAAAACCAGGTTTTTGCTTTTTGATTCCTCTGCGTGCTCGAGTGAGCAGAGCGAACGGGCGAGAGCCGCCTTTAAAGTATTAAAAAGGAATTTCCATGATCGTCATACCCGCCATAGATCTCAAGGAAGGTCGCTGCGTCCGGCTGGAGCAGGGACTGATGGAAAAAGACACCGTTTACAGCGACAGCCCCGCCGCCCAGGCCAGAATCTGGCAGGAACAGGGGGGCGAGCTGCTGCATATCGTCGATCTCGACGGCGCTTTCGCCGGCGTTCCGCGCAACAAGGAGGCGATCAGCGCCATCGTCAAGGCCATCGACATCCCCACCGAGCTCGGCGGCGGGGTGCGCGACCTGGCCACCATCGAGGCCTATCTCGAACTCGGTGTCGGCCGGGTCATCCTCGGAACCGTCGCCAAGGAAAAGCCCGAACTGGTCAAGGAAGCCTGCCGGCTCTTTCCCGGCCGGATTGTGGTCGGCATCGACGCCAACAACGGTTTCGTCGCCGTGCGCGGCTGGGCCGATGTCACCGAGAAAAAGGCCACCGAAATGGCCAAGGAGATGGAAGGCTTCGGTGTTGAGGCGATTATTTATACCGACATCGCTCGCGACGGCATGATGCAGGGGCCGAACCTCGATGCCACCCGCTCCCTGGCCGAATCGATCAGCATCCCGGTGATCGCCTCCGGCGGCGTGTCCAGCCTGCAGGATATCGAGAACCTGATGGCCATCGAAAGCTCCGGGGTGGTCGGCGTGATCACCGGCAAGGCGATCTACACCGGTGCCCTCGACCTGCGGGCGGCGGTGGAATTGACCCGGCGGAATAAATAATCGCACGGCCCTTGAAATAGGGGCCTGGCGTACTTAACTTGGACTGATTAATCATGCTGAGCAAACGAATCATCCCCTGTCTTGACGTCAAGGACGGCCGCGTGGTCAAAGGCGTCCAGTTCGTTGAACTGCGCGACGCCGGCGATCCCGTGGAAGCGGCCGAGGCCTACGACGCGCAGGGCGCCGATGAGCTGACTTTTCTCGACATCACCGCCTCGAGCGACAAGCGCGGCATCATTCTCGACGTGGTGGCGCGCACCGCCGAGCGGGTTTTCATGCCGCTGACCGTCGGCGGCGGGGTGCGGGAGATCGCTGATATCCGCAATCTGCTTAACGCCGGGGCCGACAAGGTGTCGATCAACACTGCGGCCGTGCATCGTCCCGAGTTCGTCCGCGAAGCCGCCGAGCGCTTCGGTTCCCAGTGTATCGTGGTGGCGATCGACGCCCGCCAGGTGCCGGGTTCCGAGCCGCAAGCCTGGGAGGTCTACACCCACGGTGGCCGCAATGCCACCGGCATCGACGCTATCGAGTGGGCGGCCCGCATGGAAGGCTACGGCGCCGGCGAAATCCTGCTCACGTCGATGGACAAGGACGGCACCAAGGACGGCTACGACATCGCCCTGACCCGCGCCATCAGCGACCGGGTGAAAATCCCGGTGATCGCCTCGGGCGGGGTGGGCAATCTCGAACACATCCGCGAGGGACTGGTCGAAGGGGGCGCCAGCGCGGCCCTGGCCGCCAGCATTTTCCATTTCCGCCAGCACACCATCGGTGAGTGTAAAGAGTACCTGAACGAGCACGGTGTTCCGGTACGGCTGTAATTAATAAAGCTTTCTCTCGCCCGTTCGCTTTGCTCACTCGAGCACGCAGAGAGCGCAGAGGAATCAAAAAACAAAAGCTTGGCCTTCTCTGTGCCCCCTGTGAGCTCCAGCGACTGCAAGGAGCGGGCGAGAGGCCGATTTTAAGGATTGAAAGCATGCCCCTGTCTTCCCAGCTAAAATTCGACGCCCATGGGATGATTCCCGCCATCACCCGCGACGCCGATACCGGCGAGGTGCTGATGTTGGCCTACATGAACGCCGAGGCGGTCGACCTGACGATCAGGACCGGCAAGGTGCATTACTATTCCCGTTCGCGGCGCAAGCTGTGGATGAAGGGGGAGAGCTCGGGGCATGTGCAGACGGTGCGGGAGATCCGCTTCGACTGTGACGCCGATTGCCTGCTGATCGCCATCGAGCAGGAGGGCGCGGCCTGCCACACCGGGCACAAGTCGTGCTTCTACCGGGTCTGGAGCGGGGACGGCGCCCGGGTCGACGGTGAAAAGGCCGTCGATGCGGCAGCCATCTACGGGCGGCAGGACATCCTCGACGCGGTTTACCACGTGATCCAGGAGCGGCGCCAGAATCCCGACGAAAAATCGTACGTCGCCTCGCTGTTCGCCAAGGGGCTCGACAAGATTCTCGGCAAGATCGGCGAAGAAGCCACCGAGACGGCGGTCGCCGGCAAGGGAGGCAACCCGGACGAGGTCGTCAGTGAAGCGGCCGACCTCTTTTTCCATACCCTGGTCCTGCTCGGCTACTACGACCTCCCGCCCGAACGGATTTATGCCGAACTGCGGCGGCGCTTCGGCATGAGCGGCATCGAAGAAAAAGAAAGCCGGAGCAAATAAAACCAGACTCTCGCCCGCTCCTTGCAGTCGCTCGAGTCCGCAGAGCACACAGAGAGAAACCTGGTATTTGTTTTTCTCTGCGACCTCTGCGTGCTCTAGTGAGCGTAGCGAACGGGCGCGAGATCGATGTTAATTATTTATTTTCGCCCGCGAAAAGGAACCGATACGATGAGCCTGCAGGACAATCTGACGACCGCCATGAAAGAGGCCATGAAGGCCAAGGACACCCTTCGCCTGAGCACCATCCGGCTGGTCAAGACCGCGGTCAAGAACAAGGAGATCGAAATCGGCAGCGCCCTCGACGATCAGGCGGTCATTGCGGTGATCTCCACCCTGGTCAAGCAGCGCCGTGAGTCGGCGCAGGTCTACCGCGAGAGTGCGCGTGTCGACCTGGCGGAAAAAGAGGAGCAGGAGCTGCTGATTCTCCAGGATTTCCTGCCGGCCCAGCTTGATGAAGCCGAAATCAAGGGCCTGATCGAGGAAGCCGTGCTGGAAACCGGCGCCGCATCGATGCGGGACATGGGCAAAGTGATGAAGATCGTCTCGGCCAAGACCCTGGGACGCGCCGACGGCCGCCTGGTCAGCGAACTGGTCAAGGCTCGCCTGGCCTGACGGGAGACGGAATGAACGGCGTCGATATCGCCATCCTGGGCATCCTCGGGGCGTTTCTGCTCAAGGGGCTGCTGCGCGGGCTGCTCAAGGAGACCTGCTCGCTGCTGGGGCTGCTGCTCGGGGCGTTTCTGGCCTTTCGCTTCCATGCGCCGCTGGCCGAGGGGCTTTCCGAGGCCTTTGCGTTTCCCCTGCAGATCTGCGTCATCGTGGCGTTTCTGACCCTTTTTCTGGCCACCGTGCTGACCTTCGCGGTCCTCGGCTTTCTCCTCTCGCGGGTGGTCAAGCTGCTCTTCCTCGGCGGCTTCAACCGGGTCGCCGGGGGGCTGTTCGGTCTGGTGCAGGGAGGCGTGCTGCTGGCCCTGGTGCTGTTCGGACTGTCGATGGTTCAGCTTCCCGGTTCTTTCGGCCGGGCGTTTAAAGTTTCGGAACTGGCACCGCCCTTTGTTCAACTGGGCGGCGCGATTTTCCAGGGCAGCATCAAGGTGCTGGACGACCGCAAGGTTCGCACCTGAGCGGTTCGGGTATAAAGAATTGATGGTTTGATGATCGAAGCGACCCTGCGGGTTCTCGAATACGACAAGGTCACGGCCCTGCTGGCCGGATTCACCGCCAGCGCCCCGGGCAAGGAGCGGGCCCAGGCTCTGGCTCCCCTGGCGGACCGGCATGAGGTGGCCGAGGCGCTGGCCGAGGTTTCCGAAGTGGTCGCCCTGCTCGCGGGGCAGGGGCGCCCCCCGGTGGGGGGCTGTCGCGACCTGCGGGATGCGCTGGGCCGGCTGCGGGCCGAAGGGACCTTTCTGCTCCCCGAGGTGCTGCTCGACGTGCTTTCCAGCATCGAGGCGGCCCGCGATTGTCGCAACTATTTTGCCGGTCGCGAGCAGGCTCCCCGCCTCGCCGAACGCTCTGCCGCGCTGGAGCCGCTGCGCGAGCTGCAGCGGGAGATTCGTCAGAGCATCGGCGCCCGCGGCGAACTGCTCGACAGCGCCTCCTTCGAACTGGGCGACCTGCGTCAGCAGGTTCGCCAGTTGCGCAGCCGGATCAAGCGTTCGCTGGAAGACCTGCTGGGCTCCGAGCGCCTGGCCGGCGCCTTTCAGGAGCGCCTGATCACCGAACGCAACGGCCGTTACGTGGTGCCGGTGCGGGCCGATCACCGCGGCAAGGTCAAGGGGTTCATCCACGACGAATCGGCCAGCGGCCAGACCCTCTTCGTCGAGCCGGTTTCGGTGCTGGAGTGGAACAACCAGCTGCAGAGCCTGCAGCGCGAGGAAAAGCGCGAAGAGGAGCGGATTCTGCGCCGCTTGTCGAGCCTGGTAAGGCGCGAGTCTTCGGCCCTGCAGCGCAACCAGGAGATTCTCGCCCATCTCGATCTGCGGGCAGCCGCCGGCCACCTGTCGCGGGGCTGCGATGCGGTGGCGCCGCGACTGGCTGAGACGCCCCTGCTTGAACTGCGGGAAGCCCGGCATCCGCTGCTGCTCTTTCATCCCGACGGCAGCCGGCGTCAGCAGCCGGTAACAGCGGTCGACCTGCTGCTGGGCGAGGATGCCGACACCCTGGTGATCAGCGGGCCCAACACCGGCGGCAAGACGGTGGCTCTGAAGACGATCGGTCTGCTGGCCTTGATGGTTCGCTCCGGGTTGCACATCCCCTGCCATCCCGACAGCCGCATCGGGCTGTTCGGACAGGTTTTCGCCGATATCGGCGATGAGCAGAGTATCGAAGAAAACCTGTCGACCTTCTCCGGGCACCTGCGGCGGATCGGCCGCATTCTCGAGGAAGCCGACGGCGATTCGCTGGTGCTGATGGACGAAGTCGGCACCGGCACCGACCCGGCCGAGGGCGGGGCGCTGGCCATGGCGGTGCTCGACAGCCTGCGCCGGCGGGGCGCACGAACCGTGGTGACGACTCACCTGAACCTGGTCAAGGGCTACGCCCACATGCAGCAGGGGGTGGAAAACGCCGCCGTCGAGTTCGACCGCACCACCCTGGCGCCGACGTATCGGCTGCACTACGGCATTCCGGGGGCGAGCAACGCCTTCACCATTGCCCGCCGGCTCGGTATTGCCGAGGAAGTACTGGAGCGGGCCGCCGGTTACCTGGGGCAGGGCGAACGCGAAGGGTTGGAACTGCTCGAAGAACTTAACCGGTTGCGCAAGGATCTTGATCGCGACCTGGTCGATGCGGCGAGTCTCAAGCGCCGGGCCGAGCAGGAGCGTCAGAAGCGCCGGCTGCTGCTGCAGGAATTGGAAGAGCAGAAACGCTCGATTCTCGACAAGGCGACCCGTCGCGGCGAGCAGTTGGTGCGGGAGGCCGAACAGCGGCTCAAGACGGTGCTGAAAGAGGCCCGCGACGAGCAGGTTGACGCCAGGGATCAGGCCCGGCTGAGCGCCGAACTGCGCGGGGTCCGCGAGGATCTTTCCCGGCAGCGGCCCGAGCCGCTGCGCAAGGGGAAGTCTCCGGCCGAGGTGCAGATCGGCGAACTGCTGCGGGTGCCGGCCCTGAACAGCGAGGCCGAAGTGATTCGACTCTGCGGCGACGAGGTTGAGCTGTCGATCCAGGGGAAAAAGCTGCGGCTGCCGCTGGCCCAGCTCGAGGCCTTTGTCCCGCGCCGCTTCGCCAAGCGCGGCACCGTCGGCCAGGTGCGCAGCCGCATCGAGCGCCAGGGGTTCACCCCCAAGCTGATGCTGGTCGGCAAGCGGGCCGAGGACGCCCTGCTGCTGCTCGATCGCTTCGTCGATGACGCCCTGCTGCATCACCAGCGCCAGGTCGAGGTGGTGCATGGCGCCGGCGAGGGGATTCTGCGGCGTACGGTGCGCGACTTTCTGGCCGCTCATCGCGAGGTCAAGGCCTTCCATGCCGCCGACCTGGCCCAGGGCGGCGACAACGTAACCATTATCGAATTGAGGGAGGGATGACGGGACGCATACCGGAGGATTCCATCCGCGAAATCCGCGAGCGGATCGATATCGTCGAGGTGGTTTCCTCGTACCTTCCCCTCAAGCGTTCGGGAGCCAACCACCAGGGGTTGTGCCCGTTTCACGGGGAGAAGACGCCGTCCTTCAACGTCAACTCGACCCGGCAGATTTTTCACTGTTTCGGCTGCGGGGTTGGCGGCAACGTCTTTTCTTTTCTCATGAAAATAGAGGGGCTGGCCTTTCCCGAGGCGGTGCGCCGACTTGGCGAACGGGTGGGGATCAGCATTGAGGAAGAGGCCCTGAGCCCGGCCGAGCAGCAGCGGCGCGAAGACCGCGAACGGCTGGTGCGGGTCAGCGAGGTCGCCTGCGACTTCTACCACCAGGTGCTGCTCGAAGAGAAGGACGGCGCTCCCGGTCGCCGCTACCTGCGCGAGCGGGGCTACGACGGCGACACCGCCCGCATTTTCCGGCTCGGGTTCGCCCCGGGTCGCTGGGAGGCGCTGTCCGAGCACCTGGCGCAAAAGGGTTTCGACCCCCAGTGGGCGCGGGAGCTGGGACTGATCCGGCCCGGCAAGGAAGGGCGCGGCGATTACGACCTGTTTCGCAACCGCCTGCTCTTTCCGATCATCGACTTAAGCGACAAGGTGGTCGCCTTCGGCGGACGGGTGCTGGACGATTCGCTGCCCAAGTACATCAATTCGTCGGAGTCGCCGATCTATCACAAGGGGCGTATTCTGTACGGCCTGGCCCAGGCCCGCGAGGAGATGCGCCGCAGCGACCAGGTGATCGTGGTCGAGGGGTATTTCGACCAGATGGCCCTGCATCGGGCCGGGTTCGCCAATGCCGTGGCGACCTGCGGCACGGCGCTGACCGAAGAACACGGTCGTCTGCTCCAGCGTTACGCGAAAAAGGTGCTGCTGCTGTTCGACCAGGACAAGGCCGGCCAGAAGGCAACCTTCCGGGCCATGGACGTGCTGCTGCCGCTGGGACTCTCTGTCGCGGTGGTCGCTCTTGATGCCGGCGAAGATCCCGACTCCTTTCTGCAGAAGCAGGGGGGGGAGGCCTTTACCGGGCGACTGAGCGCGGCCAAGCCGGTCCTCGAGGTCTACATGGACGCCGAACTGGCCGCTCATGGCGACAGCATCGAGGGACGGGCCCGCGCGGCCGAAGAGATCGTGGCTCGGCTGCAGCTGGTGCCAAGCGAAATCGAACGCAGCCTGTACCTGCAGAGCCTGGCCCGGCGCACCGGGCTGGATCAGGGACTGCTGCAGCAGAAGGCGGCCCGGACGGCAGCCGCACCGGCGGCCCGGCCCCAGTCTCAACGCCCGGCACCACCGGCTCCGCCGGCACCTGTGCCCCAGCGACGGCCGGCGGCTGCGCTGTCGAGGGAAGTCAAGGCGCAGGAACTGCTGCTGCGGCTGATGCTGGAGGATGCCGGCATCCGCACCGAAGTGGCCGTGGCGGGCGTGCCCAGCCTCTTTTTCGATCCCGATCGCCAGTCGATCGCCGAAAAAGTTCTGGCCTGCGCGCCGGAGGGAGAGTCCCTGGCCGAGTCGGAGCTCTTCGATCGGCTCAACGAAGAGCAAAAAGCGATTCTTTCGGGTATCCTTGTAAGGGATGAAAAGGCTTTTGCAGAAGAACGCCAGCGGATCGTGCAGGACTGCCGCCAGACGGTTCTCAAAGAAACCCTGAAACGACGGGTCAGAGACCTCGACGAACAGATCCGCCGGGCTGAACAATCGAATGACCAGCAGCAGTTGGCGGCCTGCCAGGTCGAGCGGCTGAACATCTGCCGGCAGCTGAAAAAATAACCGGGTATTGTACGTACCAATGATTCCACCGGCTCAACCTTGAGCCAAGAGGGGATGTCAACGCATGTCGAAAAAAACCAGGGTTGAAGAAGTCCAGCAGCTGATCGATCTGGGCAAGGAAAAAGGCTTTCTGACCTACGACGAAGTCAACGACGCGCTGCCGGCGGACATGGTCTCGTCCGACCAGCTCGACGACGTCATGAGCATGTTCGGTGACATGGACATCGAAGTGGTCGAGACCGAGAAGAAAATCTCCATGCGCAAGGGTCGGGATTTCGATGAGAACATCGACGAAGAGGAAGAGGGCGAAGAGGAGGAGTTCGAAGCCGGCACCCTCGGCCGCACCAGCGACCCGGTGCGCATGTACCTGCGGGAGATGGGCCAGGTTTCCCTGCTGACCAGAGAAGGCGAGGTGGAAATCGCCAAGCGCATCGAAGAGGGGGATGCCCTGGTGGCGCGAGTCATCATGCGCACGCCGATTGCCTTCAAGGAAGTCATCACGCTGGGTGAGCGTCTCGAGCGGGGCCAGATCAGCGTGGCCGAGATCACCAAGGATTACGAAGAGGAAGAGGGGGCCGAGGCCGAGGAGAACCAGCGCCAGCGACTGATCGGGCTGATCGCCCAGATTCGGGAGCTCGACGTCCGCTTCATGGAGATCAAGGAGCAGCAGGCCGGCGAACTGTCGAGGGAGGATAAAAAGGCCCTCGACAAGGAATGCAAGGAGATCAAGGGGCAGACCACCGAACTGCTGCGGCAGATCCGCCTGAAAGATTTCCAGGTCGCCAAGATCGTCGACCGGCTCAAGGAGCTGGCCGAGCAGGTCAAAAAAGGGATGGCCGAAGTCGGCTCCTGCGAAAAAGAGGTCGGCCGGCCGCACAAGGAGATCAAGCGGCTGCTGCGCCGGATGCGCAAAAGCGAAGAGGACGCCGGCAAGGTTTCCGAGGAGCTGGCGGTGCCCATGGACGCCCTGCTGGTGATCGAGAAGCGCCTCAAGAGCGCCCAGCGCAAATTCAAGCGGGTCGAAGAAGAGTCCGGGTTCGTTCCCGAGGAGCTGCTCGAGTCGCTCAAGGAAGTCCATAAGGGGGAGTGGCGGGCCAAATCGGCCAAGACCGAACTGGTCGAAGCCAACCTGCGCCTGGTCGTTTCCATCGCGAAAAAATATACCAACCGCGGCCTGCAGTTTCTCGACCTGATCCAGGAAGGGAACATCGGCCTGATGAAGGCGGTCGACAAGTTTGAATACCAGCGCGGCTACAAGTTCTCCACCTACGCCACCTGGTGGATTCGCCAGGCGATCACCCGCGCCATTGCCGACCAGGCCCGCACCATCCGTATCCCGGTGCACATGATAGAGACCATCAACAAGCTGATCCGCACCAGCCGCCAGCTGGTTCAGGAGATCGGTCGCGAGCCGATCCCCGAGGAGATCGCCGAACGCATGGAGTTGCCGCTGGAGAAGGTGCGCCGGGTGCTGAAAATCGCCAAAGAGCCGA
>NZ_JBFHGD010000050.1:0-17347 GCF_041583255.1 Trichloromonas sp.
CGAACTGATTATGCTCTCGCTGGATTTCGCGCTTTTCGGGCGCTTTCCAGGGGAGCGAGTCGAGCGGCAGGCGCATCCCCATCGCTGAGCCGCCGGGGACCAGGAACATCTGCCCGCGACGAAAATCCCACGGGCCGCTGCGCCAGCCGCCGTGCATCGCATCCCACTGCAGCGGCAAGGCGTAGCCGGTCGGCGTGCCCAACCCTTTGTCGAGCAGCTGCGCCAGGTAGCGGCGTTCCAGCGGGTCCTTGAGGTCGGCCTTGAGCGGGTCGATATTGGTCGGCAGGGTTCCTTCCTTCCAGAGGTAGTAGAAGGTGTCCTCAAAGCCGGGCACCACCCGGTGCGCGCCGATGCCGAGCCGCTTCGCCAGCTGCAGGGCGAACTTTTCGGCATGTTCATGGGTCATGCCGTAGTCTTTGGCCACATCCGCCAAAAGTGCCGGTTCGCGCCAGACCGGGGAGCCGTCCTTGCGCCAGTAGCAACCGTAGGACCAGCGCGGCAGCGGCTCGCCCGGATACCATTTGCCCTGGCCGAAATGGAGCAGTCCGCCGCTGCCGAAGGCTTCGCGCAGGCGCCGGAGCAGGATATTGGCCAGCTCCCTTTTGTGGGTGCCGTCGGCCTTGGTGTTCCACTCGGCCCCCTCCATGTCGTCGATCGAGACGAAGGTCGGCTCCCCGCCCATGGTCAGGCGGACGTCCCCCTTGCGCAGGTCGGCATCGACCTGCTCGCCGAGGGCATCGATCCGGGCCCACTGGTCGTCGCTGTAGGGCTTGGTTACCCGCGGGTCTTCATGGATGCGTTCGACGATATTGGCGAATTCGAAGCTCACCTCGCACTGGTCCATGGCTCCGGTCACCGGAGCCGCGCTCGCCGGGTGGGGGGTGCAGGCCAGCGGAATATGCCCTTCGCCGGCAAACAGACCGGAGGTGGGGTCGAGGCCGATCCAGCCGGCCCCCGGCACGTAGACCTCGGCCCAGGCGTGCAGGTCGGTGAAGTCGGCTTCCGGCCCCGACGGCCCGTCCAGGGATTTCTCGTCGGCGGTCAGCTGGATCAGGTATCCGGAGACGAAGCGCGCCGCCAGCCCCAGGTGTCGCAGGATCTGCACCAGCAGCCAGGCCGAGTCACGGCAGGAACCGATTTTCCGGCTCAGCGTCTCTTCGCAGGTCTGAATCCCCACTTCGAGGCGCACCGAATAATTGACGCTCTCCCTGACCCGCTGGTTCAGCTCGACCAGAAAATCAACGGTTCGCTTTTCGCTGCGGTCGACCCCGGTCAGCCAGTCTCGCAGCAATGGCCCGTCGTCCACCACTTCGAAATAAGGGGTGAGTTCCTTGCGCAGCTGCCCGTCATAGTCGAAGGGATAGTTTTCGGCCGCCTCCTCCATGAAAAAATCGAACGGGTTGATGACGGTCATATCCGCCACCACCTCGACTTCGATCCGCAGTTCCCGGGTCCGTTCCGGAAAGACCAGCCGGGCCAGGTAGTTGCCGAAGGGGTCCTGCTGCCAGTTGAGGAAGTGGTTTTCCGGGTAGACTCGCAGCGTGTAGGCGCGGATCGGCGTACGCGAATGGGGGGCAGGGCGCAGCCGCAGCACATGGGGGCTTAAGCTGACCGGGCGATCGAAGGTGTAGCAGGTGTTGTGCTTGCAGACGACGCGAATCGACATCGTTGTTTATCCTTTTAGGCGAAGAACGCCAGAAAGCCGTTGGGCAGAATGCGGGTAACGGAACAAAATGTCCTGTTAACGGGTTACTCCATGGTCTGATTCTGAGTCGCTGCCGGCACCATCGGGGGGGCGAAGAAGGTTTCCTGCACCGCCGCGCCGATCTGGTTGAGCCGCGTCTGGGTGTTGTCGAGGAATTCGTGCAGGCCGATCGCCTTGATCTCCTCGATCTGGGTGTAGTCGAGATCGGCCAGCAGCCGGCCGAGGCTCTTTTCGGCGCGGTTGGTGAAACGTCCGCGCATGGTCCCCGAGATATTGCGCAGGGCGATCTCGGCCATGATCAGGCAGTGGTGGATCGCCCGCGGAAACTGGTTGTCGAGCAGCAGAAACTCGATGATCCGGTCCGGCACGATCTGCCCGTAATGTTTGCGGTACATCTCGAAGGCGCTGGCCGAGCGCAGGATCGCCCCCCAGAGGATATGGTCGAAGGGGGTGCCGATGTAATCGACGGACGGCAGCAGGATGAAGTACTTGACGTCGATGATGCGGGCGGTCTTGTCGGCCCGCTCGAGCATGCGGCCGAGGCGGGCGAACTCCCAGCCCTCGCCGTGGGTCATGGTGTTTTCCGACAGACCGGCGAAGAGGTGGCTGGCCATCATGATCTCGACGAAGAACTCGTGCGGCAGCTCGATCCCGCCGCCGTGGCGCGAGGCTTCCTTGAGCATCAGGTAGAAGCTGTTGACCTGCTGCCACATTTCGGAACTGATCCACTCGCGCACCGAGCGGGCGTTCTCGCGGGCCATCTGCAGGCAGGAGAGGATCGAGTTGGGGTTGCGGCTGTCAAACGTCAAAAACTGGACGACATTCTCCCGGTTGAACTCGCCGTAATACTCTTTGAACAGGTCTTCGTCTCCGCTGGTCACCACCAGCGGTTCCCACTGCTCGCCGACATCGGGCGGCAGGTCGAGGATCATGTGGTAGTTGGCGTCCATGATGCGCGCCACGTTTTCGGCGCGCTCGATATAGCGCGCCATCCAGTAGATCGATTCGGCAACGCGGCTCAGCATGAGGCACCTCCTTGCGGCAGGGAAGAGGCTTCGACCACCCAGGTGTCCTTGCTGCCTCCGCCCTGGCTCGAATTAACCACCAGCGACCCCTTCTTCAGGGCCACCCGGGTCAGGCCGCCGGGCATGACATAAATATCCTCGCCGAAAAGGATGTAGGGGCGCAGGTCGACATGGCGGCCCTCGAAATGGTCGTCCACCAGGGTCGGCACCCGGGACAGCGCCAGGGTCGGCTGGGCGATGAAGTTGCGCGGGTTGGCCTTGACCTGCTCGCCGTACTCGGCCCGCTCCTGCGGGGTGGCGTGGGGGCCGACCAGCATGCCGTAGCCGCCCGACTCGCCGACCTTCTTGACTACCAGCTTGTCGAGGTTGGCCAGCACGTATTTCAGGTCGTTCTCCCGCCAGCAGAGATAGGTCTCGACGTTGTTGAGGATGGCCTCCTCGCCGAGATAGTACTTGATCATGTCCGGCACGTAGGCGTAGACCGCCTTGTCGTCCGCCACCCCGGTCCCCGGCGCGTTGGCCAGGGCGATCCGGCCGGCCCGGTAGGCGCGCATCAGGCCCGGCACCCCGAGCATCGAGTCGCTGCGGAAGACCTCGGGATCGATGAAGTCGTCGTCGATGCGCCGGTAGAGTACGTCGACCTGCTTCAGGCCGTTGGTGGTGCGCATCATGACGCGGTCGTCGACCACCACCAGGTCGGAGCCCTCGACCAGTTCGATCCCCATCTGCTGGGCCAGAAAGGAGTGTTCGAAATAGGCCGAGTTGTAGATGCCCGGCGTCCAGACCGCCACCACCGGCTTGTCGCGGCGCGGCGGGGCCAGGTATTGCAGCAGTTCAAGCAGGCGGTTCGGGTAGTCGGAGACCGGTATCACCCGCGCCGCGTCGAAGGCCTTGGGAAAGCTGCGCTTCATGACCACCCGGTTTTCGAGGACGTAGGAGACCCCGGAAGGGCAGCGCAGGTTGTCTTCGAGCACGTAGAACTTGCCGTCGCCGCCGCGTACCAGGTCGGTCCCGGTGATATGGCACCAGATGCCGCCCGGCGGGTTGAGCCCCATGCACTCCTTGCGGAAGCCGCTGGCCGAGAGGACCAGGTCTTCGGGGATGATGCCGTCCTTGAGAATCTTCTGGTCGTGGTAGAGGTCGTCGATGAACATGTTGAGGGCCCGGATCCGCTGCTTGAGGCCGGACTCGATCTCGATCCACTCGTTGTGCGGGATGATCCGCGGCACGATATCGAAGGGGAAGATCCGTTCGGTCCCCTGTTCGTCGCCATAGACGCTGAAGGTAATGCCCATTTTCAGCAGGGTCTTTTCAGCCGCCTGCTGACGTCGCTTCAGTTCTTCGAGCGGCAGGGCGTTGAAGCGGTCGACCACCGCCTCGGTGCCGGGCCTCGGCTGCCCCTTTTCGTCGAACATTTCATCAAAAAACCCGCCTGTGTCATAGTCTTGAAAGCGCATTGTCATCCTTTCTGCTAAGAACATAAATATGAACTTTTCAACTTTTTAATTCAAGCGGATATTTTCCAGTTGTCAAATGGACAAGCCTCATAAATGCTGTTGAGCTGGCCCCGGTTGCTGTGCAGGGGGCCGTCGGGGCTTACAAAAAATCAGCCATTATGCGAAACTCTCTACCGATCTCTTCCCTCGTAGCCACGGAGCTTTTCATGACAACAGAAACGACCGCCATCCGAATGTTCGGAGCCCTGCACACCATCCGCAAAGAGCGCGGGCTGAAATCTGTCGCGCAGGTGATTCTCCCGCCTGAAGGGCGGGTTGCCGAGGAAATTGCCCTGGAGCTTGAGCTGCCGCTGGATAAGATCGAAGGGGTCTTTATCAACCACGTGGTCTACAGCATCGACCAGGTGATCCGACCCGGCGATGAGGTGGCTTTTGTCCCCACCGGAGTTCCCGGTCCCCATCGGTTCATGCTGGGGATCCAGAACGCGGGAAAAAAGAAATAGGTTATACTCAAGATCAGGGCTGCGCCGGGGCGTCTGTGACTGCTTGGACTGAAGCCTGCCCCCACCAGCGGAAATTTCCTCATTTCCTCCACATTTCCTGCTTAGTTGGTGGTTAAACTGACATCATGCCCGTCAGCAGGGTCGGCAATCGGCCGGTCCCACCAGCAACTGCCAGAGGCAAAGGAGGTAGTTATGAAGGCAGCGACCATCTTCCGCCTGGCCCCCGGATTATTCATCCGTTCTTTCCTTCTTTTCTTCCTTGTCGTGACATCGCCGGCCCAGGCCCAGGACGGCGACAGCCTGGACCCTTCGGAAGAGTACCGCCGGGAGGAGCTGGCCCAGATGCTGGCGCCCATCGCCCTCTATCCCGATGCGCTCCTCGCCCAGGTGCTGATGGCGGCGACCTATCCCATCGAGGTGATCGAGGCCGACCGCTGGGTCAGGATGAGTCCTGAGCTGAAGGACGAGGTCCTTGATTATACGCTTCAGGATAAAGACTGGGACCCCAGCGTCAAGGCGATCTGTCACTTCCCCTCCATTCTGGCGCTGATGAGTGAACGCATCGGCGAGACCACCAACCTCGGCAACGCCTTTCTCGCCCAGGAGGAAGACGTCATGGGCGTGGTCCAGCAGCTCCGCGCCAAGGCTTATGCCCAGGACAATCTCACCACCACCGCCGAGCAAACGGTCATTGTCGAAGGGGAGACGATCATCATCGAGCCGGCCGACTCCAGAATCATCTACGTGCCGTACTATGATCCCCACACGATCTACGGCCCCTGGTGGTACCCCGCTTATCCGCCCCATTACTACTGGGGCCCTCCGCGGGCAAGGCTCGGCTACGGCATCTCCTACTGGCCCGGTTTTTCCTTCGGTTTTTCCTTCGGCAGCTGGAGCTATTTCGACTGGCACCATCACTACGTCCACATCGATGTGCACAAGCGGCCACGATATGTCCGCCACGATCGCTGGACAGCGAACCACGGACGCTGGCATCACGTACCCAAGCACCGGCGGGGCGTCGCCTACCGCGACAAGTACACCGCCCGCAAATACGGGCAAGGCCCCGGCCATGCGCATGAATTTCGCCGTGAAACCCGCGGTTTTCCCGAACGCCAGCTTCTCGAGCGCGATCGCCGCGGCGAGGTCCGGACAACAACAGGCCGCGATCCTCGAGTGCGGGAGCCTGTCGTGCACGAAAGGACCCTGCGGGGCCGTACGGATCTCGATAATCAGGGGCGGCTTCGGGGCGAGTGGGATAGGCAGCTTCGGATACGGGCTAAACAGATTGACCGCAACAGGCCGGCCCCACAGCGGATCGAGCGTGGCAAGCAGCAGCCCGGCCCGCAGAAGCCGGCCAAGGTTAAGCCTGACAGGCAGGAGAGAGAACCTGCTATCCAAAAGCAACAGGGACAACTCCGGGGCGACCCTGCCCAGCAGATACGGGCCCGGCAAGAATCGGCAAGGGGTGAAATTGGGAGGCTAGAGCAACAACGGCGCCGCGACAATGTCTTCAACCGGGTCGACGATGGCAGGAGAGAGCGCCTAACCGGCGAGCGCGGTCGGGTCAGCCGGCAGGGCCGGATCGGCGATAGCCGCGTCAGGGGCGGTTCGGGCGCAGACGGCAGCGACGGGCGGGGACGCAACTGGCGCGACCGGTAAGTCTTGATTCCACTCACCCAGAGAGGGACGCAGACGATGATACGAAACAAAGCAGGATGGAGCCTTTCCCGGTCGTTGTCCGGCCTGGTGTTCATGCTCATCGCGATGCTGGTCCTGTCCGGCTCCTCCGTTCTGGCCGACGAGCCGGTGCGGCAGAAGAGTTTCGCCTCTGCCCAGCAGGCGGTGTCCGCCTTGGTCGCCGCGGTAAAGGCTGCCGACGATGCGGAACTGCTCGCCATCTTCGGCCCCGGCTCGGAAGATCTCATCTCTTCCGGCGACCAGGTCGCGGACCGGAATGGCCGGGCCCGTTTTCTGAACGCCCTTGCTGAGAAGAGCGGCCTTGACCAAAAGGATCCAGGCCGCGTGGTGCTCCTGGTCGGCGGCAAGGAGTATCCGTTTCCCATCCCCATCGTCCGGCAGGGCGATGCCTGGTTCTTCGACACCCGGGCGGGCAGCGACGAAATCCTCAACCGGAGGATCGGCAGGAACGAGTTGCATACCATCGAAGTGATGCAGGCCTACACCGCCGCCCAACGGGAATACGCCTGCATGAAACGCGACGGCGGCGGGGTAGAGTTCGCCCAGAGGCTTGCCAGCAGCAAGGGCGAAAAGGACGGGCTGTACTGGCAGGCTGGAGCCGGTGAGGAGGAAAGCCCTTTCGGCCCCTTGATCGCACGGGCCACCGAGGAGGGATATGCGGACGGCCTGGATGATGTGACACCCGAACCTTTTCACGGCTATTTTTTCAAAATCCTCAAGGCGCAGGGAGAGCATGCCGTCGGCGGCGCCTTCGACTACCTGGTCGACGGCAGAATGGTGCTCGGCTTCGCCCTGGTCGCCTATCCTTCCAGTTACGGGGCCGGGGGCATCATGTCCTTCATCGTCAACCAGCAAGGCGTGATCTACGAAAAAGACCTGGGCGAACAGACCGCCACGACGGCGGCGGCAATGGTCGCTTTTGATCCCGACGACAGCTGGCGCAAGTATGAAAAACCCGCCGGGCAATAATGCCTGGGCTGAGGCCGTTTGTTCGAACCCGGCGTGCCCGTTTTTTTCAGTCTTTTCAGGGGCCGGCCCTTGCCTGATCCGATGTTTTGAAATGTCGGGGAATCCCTTGATGGCCACCGGCCGGCGGCGGCTGATCTGCTAGTCGTCCCTGGCGGTCCGGCCGGTATTGTTCTTTGGGTGGGGAAATCCCTTTACTTTTAGAAAGGTTTTTGTTTTATTGGGGCCTTCTTATGGTAGATGTACTGATGGTTCCGTTAGGTGAATCCAGGTAGCAAGCTCAATTCCCTTCTCATCTTTCGGGCTATTGTCCCTTGAGCCGGCGCAGCCCCAGGGCGTCCCGGAAGTCGACAATGCCGAAATCCCTGAAATTTTTTCTCTGGTTGGCCTGCGGCTGGTTTTTGCTCCCCCATTTCGCCTGGGCGATCGAACCGGTGCGGGTGGGTGTTTACCAGAACTCTCCCTTGGTGGAAATCGAACCGGATGGCTCGCCCCGCGGCCTTTTCATCGACATTCTCGAGCATGTCGCTGCCGAAGAACGCTGGCCGCTTGCCTATCGCGCCTGTGCCTGGACCGAATGCCTGCAACTGCTTGACCAGGGGGAGCTGGACCTGCTGCCCGTCATTGCCGTCTCGCCGGCGCGGGGGGGGCATTATGCCTTCACCGCCGAAGCGGTGGTCTCCAACTGGGGCAAGGTTTTCGGCCGGCCCGGCAGCCATTATGAATCGATCCTCGACCTGGACGGCCGGAGCGTCGCCGTAATGACCGGCGATATTTACGCGGAGAGGCTGAAAACGCTGGCCGGCGGCTTCAATATCGCTCCTCGCTGGATTGAAGTATCTGATTATGCGGCGGTGATGGAATCGCTGGCCGCCGGCGGTGCCGATGCGGGGGTGGTCAGCCGCATTTTCGGCATGGCCAACGCGTCCGATTATGCGGTCCTCGATACCAACGTGGTCTTTCAGCCGACCACCCTGCACTTTGCCGCGGCCAGAAGCAGCGGCGAGGTCCTCGTCGAAGCCATCGACCGGCTCCTGGCCAGCGAAAAAAAGGACCGGGGATCGGACTACTACCAGGCGCTGGACTATTGGCTGCACCAGCAGGAGGAACGGCTCCTGCCCCCCTGGCTCAAGCGCCTGCTGCTGGCTGCCGCCCTGGTTCTGGCCCTCTCCATCGGCTTCAACCTGCTGCTGCGGGCCCGCGTCCGGGTCAATACCCGGCATCTCAGGGAGGCGCTCGAGGTGGCCAGGGAGTCACGGGAGAATATCAAGGCGATCCTTTATTCCGTCGCCGACGGCCTGCTGGTGACCGATCCCGGCGGCCTGATCCGCCAGATGAACCCGGCGGCCGAACGCTTGCTCGGCATCGAATGCAGCCAGGCCTTGAGTCGGCCGCTTTGCGGTCTGCTGGCCGAACTGGGCTTGTGTCCCGAGCTGGCGGCCGCCCTGGCCGGTCCGCCCGGTTCGGCCCCGGTGGAGCTGACGATCCCCCAGGAACGAGGGGCGGATATCCAGGTCCAGGCCCGCAGCGCCCCGGTATTAAGTGCTGCCGGCATGCCTGCCGGGGTGATCACGGTGCTGCGGGATGTCACCCGCGAGCACGAGGCCGACCGGCTGAAAAACGAATTCATCTCCACCGCGGCCCATGAGCTCAACACCCCGCTCACCTCCATCCTGGGGTTTTCCGAACTGCTGCTGGACGAAGGGCGACTGACTCCCGAGCAGCAGCGCGAGTCTCTGGCCACGATCCATGCGAAGGGCGAGGTGCTGGCCAGCATCGTTGCCGACCTGCTGAGCCTGAGCCGGATCGAGACAGGCCAGATTCTGGTCGTGGAAAAGGCGCCGACCGATATCAACGGCCTGGTCCGCGAGCTCGTCGAGCCATACCGGCTCAAATCATCCCGGCATCGTTTTGAGCTTTGCCTGCCCGCCGAATCCGCCTTGGTGCCGGTTGATGCAGGCAAGATCGTCCAGGTTCTGGAGAACCTGCTCAGCAATGCCGTCAAATACTCCCCGAAGGGCGGTCCCATCCTGCTGGAGGCATCGCTCGACCAGGAGTTTTATCGGCTGACGGTCAGCGACCCCGGCATCGGCATGACCGCCGGGCAGCTCGAGCGAATCTACGACAAATTTTATCGCGTCGATGCGTCCAATACGGCCGTCGGCGGGCTCGGCCTGGGGATGTCGATTGTCAGGGACATCATCGAAGCCCACGGCGGCACCATTCAGGTGACCAGCCAGCCCGGCCAGGGCACCCGGGTCTCCTTTACCCTGCCTCGCTAGTGTCTCCCCTGCGGCTAGTTCATCCCTTCACCTTTTAGCCGGCCCCGGCCACCCCCCCGACAATTTCTGCCGTCGTGATAGTGCAAGCTGCTGCCTCGAGTTCCTGGGTGAAAAAGGTGCTCCAGCAGCTGCGCCCTTTTGCCGGGAGGCGGTGACGGTCGTTTTGGGCGTCTGATTTTCCATGCTTTGATTTTATTGACGCCGCTGGCAGATATGGGATAATTTCACTTTGCTGAATTTCGCATCTCGCCAAAGGATTCCACGAAATGCCCCTCCCCCGAGCAGAAACGGCCAGCCTTATAGTTATTGATGACGAACCGTCCCGTCTCGGGGGGCTTGTCGCTCTGCTGGCCGGGCAGGGATTCGTCGTGCAATCGGTCGCCTCCGGGGCGTTGGCCTTCGATGCGGTGAGGGAGAAAAAACCGGACCTGGTCCTGCTCGCCAGCCGGCTGTCCGGGGTGAATAGTCTCGAACTCTGCCGCCAGTTGCAGGCCGACGAGAAGACCCGCGGCCCCCTGGTCATTCTGTACGGTGCCGTGGGCGAAGCCGTTGAGAAGGTCGAAGGCTTTAAGGCCGGCTGCGCGGATTTTATTACCCAGCCCTTTGCGCCCGAGGAAGTGCTGACCCGGATCCGAACCCAGCTGCGGTTGCGGGATCTGGCTGTGAACCTGGAAGCCGTGGGCCACGACCGGCCCGAAGGGCTGACGCCGGTCACGCGGCACCCCCGGCGGGAAATCGACGAAAAGGCCCCGGCGGATTCTCCAAGGGATCAACTGCTGGAAACCCTGCGAGAAAGCGAAGCGCGCTACCGTGGCCTGTTCGAGGATTCACCGACCCCTCTCTGGGAGGAAGATCTCTCCCAGGTCAAAGCTTATTTTTCCGAGCTGAACGCTTCAGGCGTCACCGATTTTCGAAGCTACTTCGAAAATCACCCCGAGGCGGTAACCCACTGTGCGAAGCTGGTCAGGGTGCTCGATCTCAATCATGCGGCCCTGGCTTTACTCGGGGCCAGCGATAAAGGCGCTTTATCGGCCGGCCTTGCCAGCATTTTTACCAAAGAGTCGCTGGAGGTCTTTCGGGAAGTACTGATTGCACTGGCCGGGGGCAGCCAGCGTTTCGAGAGTGAGGCGGTTCAGCGGACGTTGGCCGGCGAAGAAAAGCGCATCGTTCTGCAGCTTGGCGTGGTTCCGGGCTATGAAGCCTCGCTGGGCAAGGTGCTGGTGTCGACCCTCGACGTTACCGAAATCAAACGGGCTGAGCAGGGGCGCCTTTACCACCTGCGCTTTCTGGAGAACCTGGAACGCGTCGATCAGGCTATCCGCCAGGCCGAGTGCCTTGAGCAGATGATGGTGGACGTTCTCGATACGACCCTGTCGATCTTCAACTGCGATCGCGCCTGGCTGCTCTATCCCTGCGATCCTGCCGCCCCGTCTTTTCGGGTGTCAATGGAACGGACGCGGGAAGAATACGCCGGCGCCTATGCCATGGACGTTGATATCCCCGTGTTGCCCGAGGTGGCCGAGGCGTTCCGGACCGCGCTGAAGACCAACGGGCCGGTTCCCTACGATCCAGGGGCCGGGCAGGCCGTGCCCCTGGGGGACCGGTTTTCCATTCAGACCCATGTCCTGCTGGCGGTCCAGCCGAAGCAGGGTAAACACTGGGGCTTCGGCATGCACCAGTGCTCGTACCAGCGGGTCTGGACCGCTGAAGAGCTGAGCCTTTTTCATGAAATCGGCCGCCGGGTTGGCGACTGTCTCAGTATTCTGCTGCTGGTCAAAGACCTGCGCGAGAGCCAGGAGCGTTTCGACCTGGCCGTGAAGGGGTCGCGCGACGGTTTGTGGGACTGGCCTGACACGACCAGGCCGGCCATCTGGTGGTCCCCCCGGGTCTACGAAATGTTCGGCTTTGCACCGGGTGAAATCATCCCCACGAAGGATTTATTGGTCGAACTGGTCCATCCCGATGACCGCGAGAAGGCGCAGGGGGCGCTTCGGGAACATCTCCAGGGGGGGGCGACGCCGTACGACGAGGAGTTTCGGATCCGCTCCAGGACGGGCGGCTACCTGTGGGTCTGGGCGCGCGGCCAGTCCCTTCGTGACGCCGCGGGGCAATCCCGTCGGATGTCCGGTTCTTTCCAGGATATTACCGAACGCAAGCGCGCCGAAGAAGAATTGAAAAAGCATCGCGACCACCTGGAAGAGCTGGTGGCGCAGCGCACGGCAAAGCTCAAAAGCAGCAATGCGAAACTGGAAGCGGCCAACCATGAACTGGAGGCATTTACCTATACCGTCTCTCACGACCTTCGCGCGCCCCTTACCCCAATCATGGGGTATGCAGAATATCTGAAGGATAAGTACAGTCACCAGTTGGATAGTCAGGCGGTTGCCATGCTGTCGGAGATCAGCACGCAGGGCGAAAAAATGCTCAGCTTGATGAAGGATCTCCTGTCCCTGGCCCAGGTGGGACATCTCAGGGCGCCTGACCAGCCGGTGGCCAGTGAAGACGTCTGTCGGGCCGTGCTCGCCGATCTGGGCGAGGAGTTTGCCGGGGTTGCGAACCTTGTCCAGATCAAGGGAGCCCTCCCGGCGGTCCGGGTACCCCGGTCGCTGCTGACCCAGGTGTTTGCCAACCTCACCGGCAACGGCTTGCGCTACGCGGGCGGGGGAGGCGGCCCCATTGAAATAAAAGGCGAGCGCCAGGGCAGCCGGGTGTCTTTTTCGGTGAGTGATCACGGGCCGGGGATCCCCCCCGAGGAACGGCTTCGTGTTTTCGAAGTCTTCTATCGCGGCTTGACGGAAAGCAAAATCCCCGGCTCGGGGGTGGGGTTGGCCATTGTGGCCAAGATAGCGCGGCACTTCGGCGGCAGCGCCCGGGTAGAAGAGACCCCGGGCGGCGGATGCACGTTTACGGTGGAGTTTGTCGATAGCGTCAGCGAAAATCTGCCGGCGGACCCGCTTGGCTGATGCCGCCGCCGACCCCCCGTGGCGCCAGCTACGCGGGCCGAAACCCAGCCTGAAAAGCCCCACTTTCCGCATGGAGAGTGGGGCAAAACTTTTGGAGTTCGAGAAAAGAAAAATCGGGCGATCCCTGCCTGATTCTTATCCGGCCAGTGACATGCACTGGCTTGAGGCTTTTCGTCACACAACTCCTAAGAGGGGTGTCATCCGGCGCAGCAGGAAGGCGACTGAGGAAGGGGCATCCAGTGGGTGAAAAGGGGACCTTTTTCCCCTGAACCTTCAGGGTGCAATTCCTGATGCCTTCATGGTTGCCGATGCATGAGTGGTCTTCTCCGAAAACGTCGAAAGGGGTATACAAGAGGACCCGCTGATTTTGATCATGTGTCATCTTAGTGTCGTGCTGATTATCAAATAACTGTAGTTGACCCTAATCCCCTTTTAAGCGACACCCTCATGGTGGATTCTGCCGAAAAGCCTCATAATGAGGCTTTTGAGTTGTCGCATAAAGGTGACATGGTTATCCGGGTCGCATTTTTTGTCGCGCAACATCACCCATAGTTAACGAAGATGGCGGGTGTCGCTAACAGGAGACCCTTAGCTCCTGGCCTTTGAATGGATAGGTTAAATCACCAGCGCATAACGACTAAAAATGCCATTTCTGTTTTTCCTCTGTAGTTTCGATACTCTGAAGCGTTTGCAGGCAAGGGAAGATAGCCAGAGTTACTTTTAGCACGCCCTCTTATCTGTAAGGGAAAAAAGGTCTAACACCTTAAAAACAGGGTTCCAATCCCCCCTTCCTTTGACATCGCTTCCTCTGGACATTCAGTAGCTGACATCTGTTATATATCCATCTACTCGTTCTTGCAGGAAGAGGCGGGTGTCTGGGTGTTTCCCCTTTGTTTTTAGCCTCTTAACTGAGTATTCCGTTTTGGCACTTACGTTGCAATGTTGGGAATCGTCCCAAAGGCAAGCAGGGAAATCGTGAGAACAATATTAAATGTTTCAACTGTTGTTTTCGAATCGATTCTACAAGAATCCGAAGTCAAAGAAAGGAGCCTTGTCGGTGACTCGTAATAACAAACTACCCACAAGCATGAAGTAAATATCTATCGGGATTAGTTCGACAAGGGCAAAACTCGGGAAACCGGGCGACGCAAAGCTACCTGTCCTGAGCAGGATAGAGGGGCTGCCGAAAAAACTAACCCTCCTCCAAGAGGGGAGCTGTTTTTCCGGCACAAACCTAACTGGAGGAGATACATGCAAAACAACCTGAAAAAGAACCTGCCATCAACGAGTTCAAATCGAAAAAGACTACGTTCCACTCCCTTTTACCTGATGGCACTGCTATTTGTCTTAGGCATTGCTGGTCCGGCCAGCGCTACTGACGTTCGGCTCGACTGGAACGCCAATCTCGAAAGAGATCTGGCTGGCTATAAATTGTACTATAGAGAAAGTGGGCAAACGACTTACCAGGCTGTAGGCGCCTATGAGGGAGCCTCGCCTGTTGAGGTTGGTACGGCGGTCTCCCAGTTTTTGACCGGCCTTGATGATGCCAAATCGTACTGTTTTGTGGTCACCGCATATAACGAGGCCATGAAGGAAAGCGGTTATTCGCAAGAGGTATGTGTTAGCCCTGCCGTTGCGGACCTGCCCTCCGGCGCAATTGAGGCTGAGTTCGCTCAGTTGACCGTTCCCATGAAGGCGGTGTCAGATGGGGCGGCTTCCGGTGGCTCATACGTTGAAACAACCCAAAACAACATCGGCTCTGCCAGTTTCAACTTCTACATCGACATTGCCGGTAGCTACAAAATAGTTGCCCGGGTATTCGCGGCAAACTCCGTTTCGGATTCCTTCTATGTCAACATTGATGGACAGGGAGAATTTATCTGGGATATGAATCCGAGCGAATCGCCGAGCGAATACAACGTATGGCGTGAGGACGACGTGACCAATCGTGGCACCGGCACGTTCAATAATCCCCAGCATGACCCCTATGCCGTTAAACTCAGCCAGGGAAATCACACCATTACCTTTAGGGGAAGGCAAGCTTCGGCCAAGCTTGACTACGTGTACTTTTTGAAAACCGGGGAAGTCTCCACCCCTCCGGACGACTTGGATAAAGACGGCTATAGGGTGGCCACCGACTGTAACGACAACGACGCCAGGATCAACCCCGGCGCGACTGAAATCCCCTATAACGGTGTGGACGAAAACTGCAACGGCATGGCGGACGACGACGATCTCGACCAGGATGGTTATCCTGCCGCCACCGACTGTAACGATAACAATGCCAAGATCAACCCTGGCGCAACGGAAATCACTGGTAATGGCGTAGACGAAAACTGCAACGGTATGGCTGATGATGTCAAGATCATCCTCCCTACAGGCCTCATCGAGGCAGAGTCCGGAACCCTGACTGCGCCGATGCAAAAGACCTCTGACTCTGCCGTGTCCGGTGGGTTGTATATTCAGCCCACAGTTAATAACTCGGGCACTGCTACCTACTCTGTAAATATCGCCTCTGCCGGGATCTACAAAATTGTCGCCCGGGTTTATGCGGCCAATAGCGCCTCGGACTCTTTCTATGTCGACATCGACAAGCAGGGAGAGTTCGTCTGGGACCTGAGCCCCACTAATTCGCCCAGTGAGTTCAATGTCTGGCGTGACACTGAGGTGGCCAACCGCGACACCGGGATCGCCAGCATGAAGCTGGCTCCGGGTACCCACACCCTCACCTTGCGTGGAAGGGAGACCAACTCCAAGCTCGATTACTTCATCTTCAAAAAAGTGGCGGAGCTTCCCTCGGCACCCGTAACGATTGAAGCCGAATCGGGAACCCTGGCGTCGCCAATGGTGTCAGTCCTTGATGCCAATGCCTCTGGAGGTTCTTACATTCAGAGCACGAAAAATAATACCGGGAAGGCCACCTACTCCTTCAAGGTCAACAGCGCTGGTACTTATAAAATCGTGGCACGGGTTTATGCGGCAAATGACCTCAGTGATTCTTTTCTGGTCAATATTGACAATCAGGGAGAGTTTATCTGGGATCTGAACCCATCCGGCACGGCCAGGGAATTCAACGTCTGGCGGGATGATGAGGTGACCAAGCGCGGCACCGGGACCTTCGATAATCCTCAGTATGATGCATATACCGTGGAACTGGGTCAGGGCAGCCATACCATTACCTTCAGATGCAGGCAGGCTAACACCAAACTCGACAAATTTACTTTTGTCAAAATGTAGATGGTTGCAAACTTATTCTTGGGATACCTCAAGTTTTAATAATGGCAAGGCTTTGTAGTTAAAAGCAGAGGCAGTGCAGCACAGCTTGCTCTAGCCTAACCGCGGAGCCAGTATTAGGGGTCAGGTGCCTTGGAACTTGCGACTCTTCGCTCCAGGGCACCTGACACAAAGTGGCAGAACTCAGTAATTAGGAGAATGAAAACAATGATTAACCGAATATTTAAAAGTAAAGCCAAAATCGCAGTACTCTTTGCTCTAACCATCGTTCTTCTTTCCTCCACCTGTTGGGCGGCGACCTATTATATCGACCCGACCGCTGGGGAGGGTGGTGTTGGGTCTCAGGCTGATCCTTTTAATAGTTGGCATGATGTCACCTGGGCGGCGGGTAATAGCTACCTGCAAAAACGCGGCACTACCTTTAGGGATGGTTTTACCGTAACTGCCAGTGGAACGAGCGGGGCGCATATCACCCTTGGTGCTTATGGTAGTGGGCCCAGGCCGATAATCTTTTCCACAAACGACCAGCACACCATATACGTGTATCAACGGTCATATATAGATATAAAAGATTTGCACATAAAGAATACCTATAATTCAACAGGCAAAACACAGGGTAACGGTATTTCCACCGGTTGGCATGATTCTAAATCATCTCACATTACGATTGATAATTGTGAAGTTGGACCGACAAATGCTACTGGAATTCTCCTGTATGGGGTTCATAATGCTATCATAAGGAATAGCCTCCTGCACGATGCCGGAACCGGGATAAACCCGGCATATAAAAGTTCTGACGATAATATTCATCTGGAAAATTGCCATGACTATTTAATTGAATATAACGAATCATACTACTCTGCTGTAGGTTCAGAAATTGATACGTCTGATAGCGGGTCTGGTTATTCAACCGGCGTTGTTCGCTACAATATTGTGCACAATTCCGGACCTGGTGCCGCACTTATTAAGCTTTCCGGTCATCATCCCAATTCTCGCGCAGACATCTACTACAATGTTGTTTATGACGGCGGCGAGTGTATTGGCTTTCAGGAACAGTTGAGCGGTACCGTCTCCAACAATACTATCTATGACTGCACCACTCGGGGGATTGCGGTTGCTACACAAAATCAGGAACCTAATGGCGATGTGGTGATTAAAAACAACGTGATTGCAAACATCGGCCCGAGCGGCTTAAGTTGGCCTGCGGCAGCGATTGGTTTTTCAGACAATCTTTCTCCGGTTGAAATGGATAACAATCTTTATTACGGCCTCAACGGTGACAGTCTTGCTGCGCGGGTTAACGGGAAAAATTATGCCACTGTCGCTAGCATCGCCGCGGGAACAGCTTTTGAAGATAACGGCATTGAAGCTGATCCAAAGTTCACCAACACAGCGACCAAAGATTTTAGTCTGCAAGCATCTTCCCCTGCAATAGATCGGGGCGCTGACGTGTCATCTGCCGTATCATCTGAAGATATCGCCGGCACGCCAAACCAGCAAGGTGGTCTGTA
>NZ_JBFHGD010000051.1:0-17338 GCF_041583255.1 Trichloromonas sp.
CGAGAATGGTATTGAGCAGGAACGAGGCGAAGCGGTCGGGATGGCCCTGGGAAAGGGATCGGGTGCCCAGGCAGAAATGGACCTGTTCAAGGTCACGGTCAACCAGATCGAGCCCGCGCTCCCCCAATGGGCACACCTTGGCAACCGCATCACGGCCAGGAGACAGCCGGCCGAAAGCTGCCGCCACCCGGTCGACGATATCCGCGTGTTCCAGGCTTCCGGCGGCACAGACCAGCAGATTTCCTCCGCGAAAATGTTCATCGACAAAGGCCATCAGCGTGTCGCGCGAAAGCGCTCCGACGCTTTCCAGGGTCCCCTGGATCGGCATTCCCAGGGAATGTCCCTGCCAGAACCTGCGGCTGAAATGATCGTGAACCAGATCTTCCGGATCATCCCCGAGCATGAGGATTTCCTGCAGAATGACCCGCCGCTCTTTCTCCATCTCGTCGAGATCGAACACCGAGTTAAGGATCGCGTCGGCCAGCAGGTCGATGGCCAGGGGGATTTTTTCGGACAGGATCTTGGCGTGGAAGCAGCAGTATTCGCGACTGGTGAACGCATTGAGAACGCCGCCGACCGAATCGATTTCCAGGGCAATGTCCCTGGCGCTGCGGTTTTCGGTCCCCTTGAAGAGCATGTGCTCGACGAAGTGGGAGATACCGTTCTGCTCGGGGGGCTCGTTGCGGGAACCGCTTAAAACCCAGACGCCGAGGGTCACTGAGTGAACCCCCGGCATCTGTTCGGTCAAAACCCTGATTCCATTATCTAGGGTTGTTTTTTGAATCATCTTCTGCTTTACAACCTGCCTTATTCGGGAAGGTTTTCGCCAAGAGCTTCCTTGCGAGAGAGCTTGATCTTGCCCTGCTTGTCGATGCCGATGCACTTGACGAGAACCTTGTCGCCCTCGTTGAGAACGTCGGTAACGGCTTTGACCCGCTCCTTGGCCAGCTCGGAAACGTGAACCAGGCCGTCGGTACCGGGGTAGATTTCGACGAATGCGCCGAATTCCATGACCTTGCGGACCGTGCCGTTGTAGAGCTTGCCGACTTCGGCTTCCTGGGTCAGGTCGCGAATCATCTGGATGGCGCGCTTGGCGGCTTCACCGTCAGAGGAAGCGATATGGATCGTGCCGTCATCCTGGATGTCGATGGCGCAGCCGGTCGCTTCGATGATGCCGCGAACGTTCTTGCCGCCCGAACCGATAACGGTGCGTACCTGGTCGGTTTTAACCCGGATGCTGGTGATGCGCGGTGCATACTTGGACATCTCGGGACGGGTTTTATCGAGGCACTTGGACATCTCACCGAGGATATGAATGCGGCCGGCCTTGGCCTGGTCCAGAGCCTGGGTCATGATCTCCTTGGTGACGCCGGAAATCTTGATATCCATCTGCAGGGCGGTGATGCCATTGGCGGAACCGGTGACTTTGAAGTCCATGTCGCCGAGGTGGTCTTCGTCGCCGAGGATGTCGGAGAGAACGGCGATGGCGTCACCTTCCTTGATCAGCCCCATGGCGATACCGGCGATCGCTTCTTTAACCGGCACACCGGCGTCCATCAGCGACAGGGATGCGCCGCAGACCGAAGCCATTGAAGACGAACCGTTGGACTCGAGAACATCGGAGACGATACGGATCGTGTAGGGGAAATCCTCATGCTTAGGCAGAATTTTCGTGATGCTGCGCTCTGCAAGCATGCCGTGACCGATCTCGCGACGGCCGGGGAAGAGGCGCATGCTGGTCTCACCAACGCAGAACGGGGGAAAATTGTAGTGCAGCATGAACTTTTTAAAATCCATCCCCTGGACATTGTCCATGCGCTGCTCATCGACCTTGGTTCCCAAAGTCGCAGCGACCAGGGCCTGGGTCTCACCACGGGTGAACAGGGCACTGCCGTGGGCGCGGGGCAGGAGGCTCGCCTCACAATTGATCGGGCGGATGGTGCTCATATCGCGGCCGTCGATGCGAATGCGATCCTTGGTGACCATCTGACGCACAACGCGCTTCTCGATCTTACCGAGGATGGCGCTGATTTCGCCTTCACGTCCTTCGCACTCTTCAGCAAGCGCGGCCTTAACCGCGGTACGGTTGTCGGCCAGGGCGGCATAACGCTCCTGCTTGGTGCGGATCTTGACCGCCTCGACAACCTTGGCTTCGGCCAGTTTGGTGACCTTGGCTTCCAGCTCGGGATCGGTCTTGGCGACGATGAACTCACGCTTTACCGAGCCGACCAGTTTGGCCAGTTCGGTCTGCATCGCGATCAGCGGCTGCAGCGACTCGTGGCCGAAGAAAATGGCATCGAGCATCTCCGCTTCGGAAAGAAAGTCGGATTCCCCTTCTACCATCATGACCGCTTCTTTCGAACCGGAAACCACAATTTCAACATCGCTCTGGGTCAGCTGCTCGAGGGTCGGATTAGCGATCAGCTTGCCGTCGACACGACCGACGCGAACAGCGGCAATCGGGCCTTCGAAAGGAATATCGGAAATGGCGACAGCGGCTGAAGCAGCCACCATGGCGAGGGTGTCCGGATCGTTAACCATATCGGCCGAAATGACGGTCGGCATGATCTGGGTTTCGAACATGTAGCCCTTGGGGAAAAGCGGACGCATCGGGCGGTCAATCAACCGGCAGATCAACGTCTCGCGCTCGGTGGACCCACGCTCACGACGGAAGAAGGAACCGGGAATTTTGCCGCCGGCGTAGAATTTCTCCTGGTAGTTGACGGTCAGGGGGAAGAAATCCTGCCCTTCGCGCATTTTTCTTGCCGAAACGACGGTACAGAGCACCTTGGTCTCGCCATAGGTAATGACGACAGCGCCATCGGCCTGACGGGCCATCTTGCCCGTTTCAATGGTCAGGGGCTGACCATTGAATTCAATTTCTACTTTTTGATAAGCCATGATTTTCTCCTTCACGGCACCGGCACATTGGCCCTGCCGCGACTTTTTCAGCCTGTTTTTCTGTTAACAAAAAAATGACGAAGGAGGAAGGCCTGAGACAGACCCCGTATATCCATTCAGACATACAGGGTCTCTCTCCGGACAACCTCCAGTGTCATTCACCAAAAACAAGAGCAGCAGGCTCCCCGCCTCGCGAAGAGCATGCTGCCCGTTATTACCTGCGGATACCCAGTTCCTTGATGATGACGCGATAGCGTTCAACATCTTTTTTCTTCAGGTAGTCGAGAAGACGCCTTCTCTGCCCGACAATCTTCAGAAGGCCACGACGGGAGTGATGATCCTTCTTGTGGGTCCGAAAATGATCGGTGAGGTAGGTGATGCGCCCCGAAAGGAGAGCGATCTGAACTTCGGGAGAACCGGTGTCCCCCTCGTGGGTTTTGAATTTGTCGATAATTTCCTGCTTAAGTTCTGTGGCCAGCACTGTGCCATCTCCTTTCAATCTAATACGCCAAGATGTTTCCTGGTCTTAAGTTAAAGTATCGGACTTTTTATCACAAAATCCGCATGCTGTAAAGGCTCTATCGCGCCGCTGCAGCGCGAAGAAAAACCCGGATCAGTTCGAAGTCGCCACGTCTTTCATTTTCGCGGCCAGGGGCAAAACGGGCCGCCGCCAGCAAGTTGCCATCATCAAGCAGCAGCACGGTGCTGCCGGCATCGGGCAACGGCAGGCCGGAAACCTCGTCCGCCGACGGCGGGATACCGTTGCGCAGCCGCGCGGCTGCCTCCGGCGACACTTCGAAGGAGGGATAATCTCGCAGTCCATGCTCGAGGGACAACAGGGGCAAGCGGTCTGGCGCATCGACGAAATCTTCGAGTCGGATGCAGTCCGTCTCGTTGAAACAACCGCTGCGCGTACGGCGCAAGGCGGTCAGATGAGCCCCGCATCCGAGCATTTCACCGATATCATGGGCCAGGGTGCGGATGTAAGTGCCCTTCGAACAGTCAACCACCAAAGTCACAAAAGGCAAGTCGATCTTTTCAACCTGGATCCGATGGACGGTAACCTCGCGGGCCTCCCGCTCGATTTCGATCCCCTGTCGGGCCAGCTTATACAGCGGCACGCCATCTTTCTTCAATGCCGAGAACATGGGAGGCAGCTGACGAATGGTGCCGACAAAAGATTGGCAGGCCGATTCGATGGCATCCGCCGTAATCGCGTCAAAGCTGCGCTGCACGAGTACGTTCCCCTCGGCATCCTGGGTGTCAGTGCTTTCACCGAGCTTCAGCGTGGCGCGATAGGTTTTCTCGCCAACCATCAGAAACTGGATAATCCGTGTCGCCTCACCGACCCCGACCACCAGAATGCCGGTCGCCATGGGATCGAGCGTTCCTGCATGACCGACCTGCCGCTGCCGGCACAAGCGGCGAACCTGCCGCACTACGTCATGGGAAGTGACGCCGCCCGGCTTATCAATGACCAGCAATCCGTCCATCAATCAGGCCAGAAGCATGTCGAGACGGGAAAAAACCGTGTTACGAACCTGTTCCAGGGAACCTTCAACCACGGCCCCCGCAGCGTTATGATGGCCACCGCCGCCGAATTCACGGGACAAGGAGCCGACATCGATCCGGCCCTTGGAGCGGAAGCCGACCTTGAACGCCTGCTCACTGACCTGGCGGAAAAAGATAGCCACCTCGACCCCGCGCACCGAGCGGGGGTAATTGACAAACCCATCGGTGTGCTCAGGTCCGGCCTGAGACTGCTCCATCATTTCCCTGGTGACACTCACCGAAGCATAATGGCCACAACCGGAAACCGTCAGCGTCGCCAGGGCCATGGCCAGAAGGCGGAGACGTTTTTCTTCCTGGCTCTCGTACAAACCGGATGCGACATCCCATGGACTGACGCCGCGCGCTACCATCTCGGCGGCCACGGTGAACGCTTCGGGATCGGCATTGGAATAACGGAACGAACCGGTATCGGAAAGAATGGCCGTATAGATGCAGAGAGCCACATCGAGGGAAAGTGGCCGCCCGGACTCCTTGATGATCCGGTAGATCATGGCGCCGGTGGCGCTGGCCGAGATGTCGACGTAATAGACGTCGCCGAAATCCTCCGAGTGGGGATGATGATCGATATTGACCAGGCTGCGACAGGCATCCTTGAGGTGCAGCCCGGCGCGGCGCAGCTCCCCGGCATCCAGCACGAAACCGACATCGAAAACAGCATCCGGATCGAGACAATCGACCAGGGTTTCAGCTCCAGGGAGAAAATCGAAATCCTTGGGCACGCCGTCCTTATTATAGGCGACGACGTCTTTGCCGCATTCACGCAGAAAATTCACCAGGGCCAGGGTCGATGCCATGGCATCACCATCAGGACCTTCGTGGGAAGCCACCAGAAAAGTCTGCCCGGCGTCAATTTTCTCCAGAATCGTCCTGATCATCCGTATGCTCTGTCTGAACCTGCCGAAGCAGCGTTTCGATGCGGTTGCCGTAGGCCAGCGAACTGTCAAACTGAAATACCAGCTCCGGGGTATAGCGAAGGCGCAAGCGTTTGGCCAGCTCACGACGCAAGAAAGGCACGGAACTCTTCAATCCCTTTTCGGTATTCTTGATTTCGCTCTCCGACCCCATGGCGGAAAAGAAGATCTTAGCCATGCGCAGGTCGGAAGTCACTTCGACCGCGGTTATGGTAACGAATCCGACCCTGGGATCCTTGAGACCCTTGATTAGCAGCGCCGAGATTTCTTTGTGGATCTGATCTCCGACGCGATGTGACCGTTGTGATTCCAAGCAGTTTCCCTGTCAGTAGTGAATGAATTCGACAAAACGATCGATGATTTCGGCAAAACCGGTCTGCTCTACCTCGTCGACTATTTTATCAAAAGTCGAATGCATCGCCCCTTCGTCATGGTGCACCATGGTGAACCCGAGATGCGAACGCTGCCAGAGGTCGTGGCTGCCGGTTTCCGCGCAGGAAACCGGAAAGCGGGCCCGGCAGCGTCCGAGTATCTTTTTCACCATGCCACGCTTTTCTTTGAGACTCAGCGGCGCATGAAGCAGGATTTCCAGCTGCATAACCCCGACGACCATCCGCACATCCCTCTGTTAAAGGGTGGTTTTGATCGATTCGATCTCGAAGGCTTCGATTATGTCGCCAACCTTGAGGTCGTTATAGTTTTCCAGGCCAATGCCGCACTCGTAGCCGGTGGCGACTTCCTTGACATCGTCTTTGAAGCGTTTGAGGGAGCTCATCTTCCCTTCCCAGACGACCACGTTGTCGCGTACCAGGCGCACACCGGCGCCGCGAACGATCTTCCCGTCAATCACGTAGCTGCCGGCGATGGTCCCGACCTTGGTCACGCTGAAGGTCTCGCGAACCTCGGCGCGGCCCAGGTGCTTCTCGCGAAGGGTCGGAGCCAGCAGGCCTTCCATGGCGTCCTTGATGTCTGCCACCGCATCGTAAATGATGTTGTACAGGCGGATATCAACCCCTTCGGATTCGGCCAGAAGCATGGCTTTGGGCTCAGGCCGAACATTGAAGCCGAGGACGATGGCATCGGAGGCCGAGGCCAGGGTGATGTCGCTCTCGATGATGCCGCCGACCGCGGTATGGATGACCACCAGGCGGCAGGCCTCGGTAGCGAGCTTGAGCAGCGAATCCTTGACCGCTTCGACAGAGCCCTGCACGTCGCCCTTGATGATGACCTTGAGCTCCTTGACATCGCCGCCCTTGATCCGGGCGTACAACTGCTCGAGGGAGATCTTGCTGTGCTTGGCCAGTTCCGCCTCGCGGATTTTCTGGGCACGGTGCTGAGCGACTTCCTTGGCGGTCTTGTCGTCCTCGACGGAATGGAAAGAATCACCAGCCTCAGGCACCCCGGTAAGACCGGTTACTTCAACAGGACAGGACGGACCGGCCGCTTCGACCCGACCGCCACGATCGTCGATCATGGTCCGGACGCGACCGTAGTGGATTCCGGTAACGATCGGATCCCCGACCCGCAGAGTCCCTTCCTGCACCAGCACGGTGGCCACAGGACCGCGCCCTTTGTCGATTCGCGCTTCAACGATGGCACCCTTGGCCCGCTTGTTCGGGTTGGCCTTGAGGTCCATCACCTCGGCCTGCAGCAGGATCATTTCGAGCAGCTGATCCAGGTTGGTGCGCTGCTTGGCCGAAACCTCGACGAAAATCGTTTCACCACCCCACTCTTCAGGCAGCATTTCGAACTCGGTCAGTTCCTGCTTGACCCGATCGGGGTTGGCATCGGGCTTGTCCATCTTGTTGATGGCAACGATGATCGGTACCCCGGCAGCCTTGGAGTGATTGATCGCCTCCTTGGTCTGCGGCATGACGCCATCGTCAGCGGCCACCACCAGTACCACGATGTCGGTGACCTTGGCACCGCGAGCACGCATGGCGGTAAAGGCTTCGTGACCGGGAGTATCGAGGAAGGAAATCTTTTTGCCGTCCAGTTCGACCTCGTAGGCACCGATATGCTGGGTAATGCCGCCGGCCTCACCATCGGTGACGTTGGTGGTGCGGATAGCATCGAGCAGACTGGTCTTGCCGTGGTCAACGTGCCCCATGATGGTAACCACCGCAGGGCGCATCTGCAGGTCTTCAGGATTCTCCGTAACTCCGGAGCGAATACTGGAATGCTCCAGCACCGTCTCCTCGTCAAAGGCGACGTTCTCGACTTCGTAATTGAACTCGGTTGCCAGCAGCGCGGCGGTCTCATAATCGAGGGGATGGTTGATCGTCACCATGGTGCCCTGACGCATGAGCTCCTTGATCAGATCGTTGGCCTTGACCCCCATACGCTTGGCGAGCTCACCGACGGTGACGACATCACTGATCCGGATAATGCGCTTGATCGCCTTGGAAACCGTGACCTCGGTTTTCTTGATCGGCTTGGCCCCCTTACGGCCACGGCGCATCTTGTCGCCGCGCTCAGGCTCGAACACCTCGCGGCGCTGACGACGTCTCTGGCCGTCGCCCGCAGCAGCTGAATCGCTGTAATCGGCGCCCTTCCCTTTTTTATTCTTCTTTCCGCCACGAGCCTCTTTTGCCGGAAACGGCTCGGCGTCGGTAGCAGGAGGCATCGAGGGTCCGCGACCACGGGATGCGCCAGCAGGTCCACCGGGGGCGCCGCCGCGAGGCGGGCCACCAGGACGGGGTGCGCCGCCAGGTCCACCAGGACGGGGTGCGCCGCCAGGTCCACCAGGACGGGCTGCGCCGCCAGGTCCACCCGCAGGGCGATCCTGACGAACCGGAGCACCTCGCCGACCGGCGCCGGGATCACCGGCAGGGCGCTCGCCTCGGCCCGCATCGCGTCCGCGCGGTCCAGACGGAGCGGTGCTCGGCAATTCGACACGGCCGAGGATTTTAGCCCGCGACGGCGTCGCCTTGTGCATTTCATGGTCCTTGATGATAACGGCCGTTTTTCCGGGCCGGCTTTCAGGCTTGGGTTTCTCCGCGGCTTTCTTCTCGACGATCGGAGCCGCAGCAACTTCGGCTTTCGGAGGGGAAAGTGGCGCTTCCTCGGTTTTTTCAGGCGCGGCAGGCGCTACCTCGACCTCGGCGGCAGCGACCGGCTCGACAGGGGCCGGCACCTTTTCCGCCGCAGCCACAGGTGCAGGCGTTTCAACAACGGGTTCGGCAACAGGAACTGAGGGCTTCGGAGGCTCAGCGGCGACGGCGGCAGGGGGTGCCGGCTCCGCTTTCTTCTCAGCCATCACCGGCGCGGCCACCGGCTTTTCGATCACGACGTCATCAGGCGCCTCGGAGTCGTCGCCCTCAGGGGCAGCGGCATCAGCGGAAGACTTGACCTCCTTGCGGCGGCGGCGAATGATCCCGGTGCTGATCCGTTCCTCTTCGACCTTCTCTTCGGCAGGTGCGGATGCGGCCTCGAACTTACGGAGATCCTCCTCCTCGATCACGCTCGCATGGGACTTCACTTCGATCCCGGCCTGCTTAAGACGGTCGATGACCACCTTACTGTCGAGTCCCAGCTTTTGTGCTAACTCGGATACCTTTGTCTTTCCCATCAAATCTCCCCTGCTATCTTCTTATATCGTGACATTTCTGTCTTAACTGATTCAGCCAATGGCCCTACCTTCAAGGCGACCACACTGCGTTCTTCCTTGCCCAGCATCCTGCCGAGAGCTTCCTTGTCCAGCAACTGGAAATCGGGTATGCCCCTGGCTGCCGCGGAACGGGCCACCTTGCCGCCGATCCCCTCTGAGACATCATGAGCAAGTATGACCACCGCCAACGTCTCGGAACCCGTCAAGGCATCCAGAATCATATTGCTGCCGGAAACCACCACTCCGGACTTCCTTGCCATCCCCAGAAGATTAACAATCTTCTGCTCGATACTTGAGAGCAGAGCCTGCTTCAGCTGTTCGAAGGAGACCTGCAGTCCCTGAGACTTGAAGGTCCGCTGAAACTGCCGCCGCTTAACGGCCTGCTCGAGACAATCGAGGTTCAGGCAGGTATAAGCACCGCGCCCCGGCAAACGGGAACGGTAATCGACCAAAACCTCGGCAGCAGGGGACAGGACGAAACGAGCCAGGCCCTGCTGGTCGTAAGACTGCCGACAACCGAGACAGGTTCGCTGCGGCTTGTGGCCCGCGGACGGCATCCCGGCGTCTTTACTCCTCTTCAGCGGGCACATCGGCCGCGCCGGCTTCGGCTTCGGCCGCAAACTGGGCCACCTGACGCGCGAGTTCATCCTTGGTCATGGAACTGCGACCGGGGATATCGTACCCTTTGGCCATCTCGTACAACTCATCCCGCGTATACTGATCGGTCAGCTGCTCAGGCTGCTCCGGTTCAGCGCCCTCCCCCTCGCCGGCGTCCGCAGCCGTGGCTTCTTCAAGCTCGATTTCAGCGGCACGGGTTTCGCTCTTGATATCGATCTTCCAACCGGTCAACTTGGCGGCAAGACGCACGTTCTGCCCCTTTTTCCCGATAGCCAGCGACAACTGGTCGTCGGGAACGATAACTTCAAGGGACTGCTCGTCGTTATCAACGTAGACCCGGGTGACCTCGGCGGGCGCCAGTGCTGCACAAGCAAACCGGGCCGTATCGGGAGTCCAGGGAATAATGTCAATTTTCTCGCCACGCAGTTCCGATACAACATTCTGCACTCGCGAACCGCGCATGCCGACGCAGGCACCGACCGGATCGACATCGGGGTCATGGGAAACCACGGCAATCTTGGCACGGCTGCCGGGCTCTCGGGACACTGCCTTGATTTCGACAATCCCCTCGGCAATTTCGGGAACCTCAAAGTGAAAGAGTGCCGCGACCACACCCGGATGGGTGCGGGACAGAATGATCTGCGGCCCCTTGGTCGACATCTTGACTTCGGAGATATAGGCCCTGACCCGGTCCCCCTGGCGATAATTCTCGCGGGGCACCTGCTCACGATGGGGCAGAAGCGCTTCAGCACGGCCGAGATCGACAATCAGGTCGCCGCGCTCATAGCGGCGAACAATGCCGTTGACCATTTCGCCGACACGATCCTGGAATTCGTTAAATACGCCCTCCCGCTCAGCCTCGCGAACCTTCTGAATAATCACCTGCTTGGCGGTCTGGGCAGCGATGCGGCTGAAATTGCTGGCATCGAGCTTCATACCGAGAGAATCGCCGGCCTCGACCTCGGGATCGATTTCGGCAGCTTCTACGAGATCGATCTCCTTGTAGGAATCCTGAACCTCATCTACCACGGTGACAAATTCAAAAACCTCTACCTCACCCAATTCATCGTTGTAGTGAGCTTCAAGGTCTCGGGTATTGCGGTACTTCTTGTTGGCCGCGGAGAGAACGGCGGATTCCAAGGCCTCAACAAGAACGGCCCTGTCAATCCCCTTGTCCTTAACAACCTGGTCGATAATATGATTAAGATTCGTGACCATCCAAACGTCCCCCTATATCCATTAAGCTCAGGGTTTCCACCCCCGGCATTTCGGCAACAGACAACCGAAAGCACCGCTCGTATTGATTAGAATTAAAACTCGTACTCAAGGTTGGCCTTGGCAATCCCCTCTAAAGGAAGCTCGACCACACCGCCCTTTTTATCTGTCTGCTCAATACGGACAAGTCCGCCCTCGATTCCCAACAGCGTACCGACAAAGGTCTTGCGGGCATGCCCGCGCTGATCGGGATCAAGACTCTCATAGGTCTTCACCTTAACCAGGCTGCCGGCAAACCGCTCAAAATCCTGAACCTTCTTAAGGGGGCGATCGATACCTGGCGACGAAACCTCAAGCCGGTAGGCGGTGCGGACAATGTCCTCGACCTCAAGGACGGCGCCGATCTCGCGACTGGCTTCCGCACAGTCATCGAGGTTCACGCCCCCCTCTTTATCGATGAAGATCCGCAGGAACCAGTCCCGTCCTTCATGCTTGTATTCCAGATCGACCAGTTCCATCGACATGGACTCGAGGATCGGGACAACAATATTTGTAATTTGCTCTACCAATGACTGCTGTGACACGCTTTAAAGCCCCTAAATAAAAAAAGTGAGCAAAGGCCCACTTTCTTCATAGTGAACAAAGTTAACAGCGAATTAATACCATGCCCATATGACAATTGCAAGAAAAAATATCTAACGGCGTTCACCGCGCACGACCTGTACCGAGCGGATCATCTGCATCGCCTGCGGGTAATCATCCCCATCCGCGCCAGCGTCGGTGTAATAGATAAAAAACCAGCTGGCGTCGGCAAATCCGATCAGGCCATAGAAACGGGTCGGCACGTCATGCTTCAGAAAACTGGCCTGCAGACCGTAGGCATAATCGGCGCCGTGAACACGCATCCTGTCGATCTCGTAGGCAAGCGCGCTAACCCCCTCTTCGCTGCCGAGGCTATCGGCGGCATAACGTGCCGAATCGGCCACTAAACCACGGGAGGGCGGAACCGCCCCCGGAGCAAGCGGGCTGAAGTCGATTTCCATATGAGCGCCGCTGACCGGGTTATAGACGAAATGCTCGTTGGCAGCCATCCGTTTTGCGACCGCTCGCTCAATGGTGGCGCTATCGGCCTCCCTGCCCTGCGCTTCGAGGTCATGGGCCACATGTTCAGCCATCTCTTCGACCAGAAAAGCCGGTGCTTCTGCGGCGACCAGCCATTTTTCGGACGGAATATCAATGCCGATCGACAAATCGGCCCCCACCGCCAGCCGGGTGCCGGGCACCGGAGGCGACACAGCGCATGCCGTAAGCAGCATCATCAGACCGGCTACAATGAAACCAAGCAGCTTTTGCGTCATAAAGCCTCCAGGAAAAAGCAGGTTAAATTCAGAATTATCAGTATACCAGAAACTCTCTATTCCGGCAGAACAAGCGAAGTGACACTTTCGGTGTGATAGGTCTGGGGGAACAGGTCAACCGGGCGGGACCACTGGACCCGAAAACCGGCGTGCAGCAGAGGAACCAGGTCGCGGGCCAGTGTAGGCGGATCGCAGGAGACGTAGACAATACGCGAAGGCCGCGCAGCCGCCAGTTCGCGAGCCACCTGGTAAGCGCCGGTACGCGGCGGATCGAGCACCACCAGGTCGAACCCGCCGCCGGCCAGGGCCGCGTACGCTCCCTCGGCGGGCCGAGCATGAAAGCGGGCATTTTCAACCAGGTTGGCGGCGGCATTCTGCCGGGCCTTGTCAATGGAAGGGGCATAGTCCTCAACGCCAAACACCTCGTCGGCTATCCCGGCAAGCGGCAGTGAGAAGTTGCCCATCCCGCAGCACAAATCGAGGATCCGCCGTGGACGTTCCCCCGCGACGGCACCGAGAACGGCGGCGACCAGTCGCCGGTTCTGCTCCAGGTTGACCTGGGCGAACCCTCCGGGGCCGTAGGCCAGACGCAGGCCGGAATCAGCCAGCGGGCGGATGTGCAGATCGGACTCACCGGAGACATGCAGCAGGATATCCTTGCGGCCGGCCTGAAGAAACAGGGCATAACCGGCCTCGGTGACCAGCGGCCGCAGATAGTTCGCAAGGACATCCGCCTGCCCGTCCAGCACATGCACAACAGCCCGCACCCGCCCCTCGTCATCGACCGCGAGGTCAACCTGGGGAACCCGCTCGGGGCAGGGAGAATGCGCAAGCCAGCCGCGAAAACTGGCCAGCGCCTCGTTAATGGCCGAAGCGGCAATCGGACAGTGCTCCACATCGATCACGAAGTGGCTGCCGCGGCGGTAAAACCCCATGACAAAACCGTTTTCGGTCTGCCGGCATTTGAACTGGACCCGACTGCGGTACCCCCATTCATCGGGCGCCGCGGCCAGCGGGAGGATTTTTTCCGCCGGCAGCGCACATTGTCGCACCAAGGTATCGCGAAAGATCCGCTCCTTCCACTCCCCCTGCTCCCGATAAGGCAGGTGCTGCCACTGACACCCCCCGCAACGGCCGAACACCGGGCACGGCGGCGTGCGGCGCAGACTCGACGGCTCCACCAGCTCGGTCAGGTCGGCTTCGGCGTAGCGTTTTTTCTCACGGGTCACCCGGCAGCGCAGCAGGTCTCCTGGAGCCGTATGGGGGACGAATACGGCCTTGCCTTCATGGCGGCCGACACCGTTGCCGCCGTAGGCCAGGCTGTCGATACGGAGCAGGTCGATCATTTCACCAGCCTGAAAGGACGGGTCTTGTTCTGGCGTTCGACCATCTCGATGGCAACAAAACGAATGGGAAACTCATGGCTCTGCAGGTAGGAGAAACTGCTTTTAACGAAAGAGTCGATCATCTCGCTGCGAACCATTTCCAGATCGCCGCCGGCGACCCCCATCCGCTCCAGGTGACGAACCCAGAGAACTTCGTCGCCAAGACGGCTGCGCACGCGGTCAGCTTCGGCGCAGGGGTCGGCCGTCGCGGCAAAGAGCTGCGGGGTTACGGCGATCCGGCAGCGGACCTCGACCCTGAGACGGTGATAATCCCCGAAATAGCGGTTCGAACGGTCGATGAAATCAACGCGGACGCCGTTGGCCAGATGTTCGGTACGAAGGCAGTGTTCCATAATGGGATCCCGTTGCGGTTAATGCCAAAGAGGATTCTGTGCAGCGAAGCGACCGCGCAGTCCCCTATTCGCCCTGCTTGCCTTTTCTGCGTTCGGAATCAACCCAGTCGATGCTGCGCAACATGCCGTGCAGAATGCGCACCTCCCGGTCGTTGAGCCCGGAACGCCCGAAAATGCGCCGAAAACTGCGCAGAATATGATCGGGATTCTGGCTGTCGAGAAACCCGATGTCCACCAGGGTCCGCTTCATGTGGGCATACATCCCTTCAAGAACGTCTCCCGTAGCCAGCTTCTTGCGCCCATGGCTTTTGCCGCGCAGTTCGCCAAGAGTCTTGGACGTTTCGTACAGGCAGAGGGAAACCGCCTGCGCCAGGTTCATCGAAGGGAGTTCGTCGCTGGTCGGAATAGTGATGAAGCGCTGGCAGAGATCGAGCTCCGAGGTCAGCAGGCCCTTGTCCTCGCGGCCGAAGACCAGGGCCACCTTGCCAACTTCGGTTTGCGGGAGGAGATGCCGGGCCGCCTCATCGGGATGCAGGAACTCTTCCCGGTACTTGCCAAACCGGCGGGTTGTTCCGAGCGCCAACTGGCAATCGGCCAGGGCCGTGGCCAGGTCGGGAAAGACCCTGGCCTGCTCGAGCAGCGCCCCGGCCTTGACCGCCATCCACCGGGCCTCTTCGGCGAGGGGGTCGGCGCTCGGGTTGACCAGGCGCAGGTCGGAAAAACCGAAATTCATCATGGCCCGGCAGACCGAGCCGATATTGAGCGGCCCCTGCGGCTCGACCAGAACCACGGCGACGTTAGCCAAAGACAGGTTGTCGAATGTTGTTGGGGTCATCCCAGATCTCCCAGGGAAAATTGTATCATGGCCGCGCCGAGAATGGCGGCCGTTTCGGTACGCAGAATCCGCCCGCCAAGCGAGACCGGCAGCACGCCCGCCGCCTGCGCCTGTGCCGCCTCGGCGGCATCGAAGCCCCCCTCGGGCCCGACCAGCAGGGCCACCCGGTCGGGCCGCTGACCGCGGATCGCCTCCTTGAAGGTCCAGCAGGTTTCCCCTTCGTAAAACATCAGCCGCAAGTCGGCCGCCGCGGCCTCCTTGAGCATTTCGTCCCAGCCCAGCACCGGCGCCAGCTCGGGGATCATCGCCCGCCGGCACTGCCGGGCCGCCCGCAGCAGCACCTCGGGCCAGCGATGGGATTTCTTCTGCCCGGCATCGCGCTCGTCGAGGGTAATCGAACGGCTGGAAGCATAGGGGACAATCCGGCAGACACCGGTCTCGGTCAGTTTCTGCAGAATCAGCTCGAAGCGCTCTTTTTCGGGCAGCGCCTGGTAGACGACGATTTCAACGGGGCTTTCCGGCGGCTGCACAAAGTGCTGAAAGGGCACGACCGTCGCCTGCTGCGGCCCCAGCTCGGCCAGCCGGGCCCGGTAGAACATCCGGCACGAATCGACCAGGGTGAAGATCTCGCCGGCGCGGGGCTCCCAGCAGGCGAGCGCCGCCACGGCCTCCGGCGGAAGCGGTGTGGCCTGTTCGAGCTGCACCGTTCCCGGCACCCGGATGATACTGCCGCGGCCGCCCCGGTTAACGCATGGTCGGTTCAAAACCGGCCTCCCGGTACCTGGAAAAACGAAGACGTGCCGCCGCCGCCAGATCATCGTCGTAGACCTCGGCAAAATCGATGACCTGCTCAAACTGGCGAAGGAAAGCCAGGGAACAGGGACGTCCCATGATCAGCACCCGGGCACCGTTCGGATTGCGCTCCTCGGTGCCGATCACCACCGGCTCCTCCAGGCAGTCGACCGCACCATTATCGCATGCATGGGGGATAAACGACCCCTTCTGCCAGGTCCACATGAAGCGATCGAGGGTTACCGCCTGGTTGTCGTCCATGACGGTGATCAGCACCCGCCGGCCGCCAGCGAAAAATTCGTCGGCCAGCTCGCAGAGATGCCGGGCCTTCTCGGGCTTTTTCAGCTTGATGAATTCGATCTTGCTCATGGCAGCACCTGTGGTTGCAATAAAAAAACGAGCTGAATCATAAACGACAACCGGGCGCATGGAAAGGCCTTATTTACTTAAGGTCTTTTCATGCGCCCGGTGGTGGCAAGGCAGGCGCAGCGATGCTCAATACCTGGCTCAGGCGGCCTGGCCGGCGGCCTCACGGGCAAAGGCGGCGCCCCGGTCGATCGCCTCGACGTTCATCGGGATGAAGCGATGGTTGCGCTCCGGCAGCACCTCTTTCAGGGCACTCTTCAAGCTGTCCAGCGACACCGCGCCGGACAATTCGGCGTAAGCGCCGATGGTGATCATGTTGAGCAGGCGGGCGTCACCGAGCTCGAGCGCCATGTCGTTGACCGGGATGCGCACAACCTGGATGTCGTCGCGACCAGCGCCGTCGTCATCAACCAGAGAGCTGTTGATGATGCACAGACCGCCGGGACGCACCCTGCTGAAATATTTCTCCATGGAGAGGGGATTGAGAAGCAGGGCGGCGCCGGGATTGCCGATGACCGGCGAGCCGACCTCCTCATCGGCCACCACCACCGTGCAGGTTGCCGCCCCGCCGCGCTTTTCGACCCCGTAAGCGGGAAAATACGAAACGTTGCGGCCTTCGATAATCCCCGCGTAGGCGAGCAGGTTGCCGATCAGCAGAATGCCCTGGCCGCCGAATCCGGCCATGAATACATCGTAGTTCATTATCTGTCTCCGTAAACTGCAGACGTTCAGGACGCGGTGGAATCCTTGAAGGTCGCCAGCGGAAAATAAGGGATCATCTCGCTTTCGACCCGGGCGTTCGCCTTGAGGGGATCCATTCCCCAGTTGGTCGGACAGGCGGACAGGACCTCGACAAAAGAAAAACCCTGCCCCTTGACCTGCACTTCGAAGGCCTTCTTGACGGCGCGCGCGGCCTGCAGGATATTTTTCGGCGAGTTAACCGACACCCGGGCCGAATAGGTCACCCCTTCGAGGTTGCTGAGCAGCTCGGCCATCCGGATCGGGTAGCCGTCCGTGTTGACATTGCGCCCGTAAGGCGAGGTCGAGGTCTTCTGCGACGGCAGGGTGGTCGGCGCCATCTGGCCGCCGGTCATGCCGTAGGTGGTATTGTTGACGAAAATCACCGTCATCTCCTCGCCCCGGTTGGCGGCATGGATGATTTCGCTGGTGCCGATGGCGGCCAGGTCGCCGTCCCCCTGGTAGGTGAAGACGATCTTGTCCTGCTGCACCCGCTTGACCCCGGTGGCCACCGCCGGCGCCCGCCCGTGCGGTGCCTCGACGACATCGATATCGAAATAGCCGTAGAGAAAGACGCTGCAGCCGACCGAAGCGACCCCGATGGTGCGATCCTGCACGCCGAAGGCGTCCATCGCCTCGGCGACCAGCCGATGGATAGTGCCGTGCTGGCAGCCGGGGCAGAAG
>NZ_JBFHGD010000052.1:0-16872 GCF_041583255.1 Trichloromonas sp.
CCGCTCCCGGCACCAGGTCTATCAACCAATGCTTCGATTCAATCTTCCCAGACTATTTATTAAGTATTGAATTAATTCTGTCTTTTACCTTTTTTTCAAATTTTTCTTTAAGGGTGTTCTTTTTTATGTATTTGCTCGCGGCGATTTTGGCACTGGCGACGGAGCCGGATGCTGTTACCAGGGTTACCGTTTGGCCAGCCATCGCATCAGGAATCCGGGTGACGACTTTTTTGTCAGACCAGGACATAACGGTGCCTAGCGAATTGTCCCGCAGTGTCTCGCCGGTCCGGTTGCCGAAATCGAATCCGGTTATGACTATTTGGTTCCTGTTGATAATGGCAGATTGGATCTCAACGGCTGCTGTCACGGTCAAGGTCACCTTGTTGCTCACCACCTCATCTTTTTTCACGCGCAGATCATAATTGCCTGGTTCGAGAGTCGCGGGAAGTGGGGTGGTCAACTTTTGGGAGTTGAAAGACGGAAGGGGATACAGAAGGATCACCTCATCTCCATTGGTGACTTCGACCACGGGGGTGAAGGTTTGGCCTAGCGAGGTGTTGACAAAGCTCTCGCCCATGATCGTCAGGTTCGTAGATTGCCCGGCGGCCAGCACAGAAGTACTCAGGCTGGTTATAGAAGGAATGGTCGGTTCGGCAACCGTCGCGCTCTGGAAGGCGAGGAAGGTTTTGATGTGGCAGCCGTAGCAGTCGGCATTGGCACCGACATGGCCGTAGCCGCCCATTTCGGTGCCGGGAGTGATCATCCCGTCATTGTTGGAGTCGGCCTGGATATTGTGCAGGGATTTTACGTCGTGACAGTCTTCGCATTTGCGGATCATCCGGTTGTCGCTCAGTTCGAAATTATGACACCAGGTGCACTCGATGAGCCCCGTCCCATGGTGGGTTTCGTTGTTGTTGGCGATGCCCTGGTCGACGTCCGCCATGTGGCAGGCCATGCAGCCGCCGGCGAAACGGCCTTCAGCGAGTTCCACGCCGCCGGTGAGCGGGGTGAAGGCTGTGGGGTTGTATCTGGGGATGTAGTGGCCATCGTCGTAATCAGCAACAAAGCTGCCGTGACAGGCCGAGCAGTGGCGGGCCTGGGCATCGGCGGTGGTGTGATGCGGCGAGGTTTCGTGGCAGGTTGTGCACTCGCGGAAATTGGCAAATGATCCGTCGTGGACCACATGGCACTCAAAACAGCCGAATTCGGGGGTGACCAGGGCATGATGGCGTTCGACTTGGCTGCCTTCATGACATACCTGACAAAATTCACGGTTGATGTTCGGTTGAGTAAAGTCAATGGTGGCGTCAAAGATGCCTAGCGTCTGGTTAACAGGGGGGGGGGGCACGTCTGCTGAAGCGTTCGGGACGGTTGCGAATGTCAGTGCAAGTGCCAGCATTGCAGCAGTAAGGCCAAAACATGATTTTTTCATTGGGGTCTCCTCTTATTCATTTGGGTTGTTCGTTAATGCGGCCGGCGTTCAAATGGTCTGCCGTAACGGGTTCACCTCCTTTCCTGCCGTATTGATTTAGTGAAAGCTCTGTTGGCTCTGCCGCAGGGGTTGTTTTCTGGCGGCCGGCCAATGGGTCTCAGGTTCCGGTAGAGGCGTATGCCTAACTACTAGGTTGGGCAAGTGTAATTCATGGTTGGGGCAAGTCAAGCCGAATATGAGAATTATGCAATACAAAAACACACATTAAAACAAGGGCTTAGCTTGTGAAATCGGGTGCGGCAAGGTGAGTCAGCTGCGTGAACGCGCAACCAGGCGGGCCCGGGGAACGGGGGTGGTGATGCCGCTGATGTGGACGTGCTGCTGCTGCCAGCTGATTTCGTCGAGGTGCAGGAATGTCAGCGGTGATTCGGGCGGATTGCCGGCCAGGTAGCGGTCGACCAGTTGCTTGATGATCCGGTTGTAGGCGGTGCGGGAAGAGCCGTGGGCAAAATTGCGGCCGGCAAAGCGGCGGATGTCGCCGTCGCAGGTTTCAGAGATGTGGTACAGCTCGTGGACGATGGTCGACAGTTTCTGCTCGAAGGAGAGACGCAGGAAGCGGGGGATAAATATGGTGATCAGGTAGTAGATTTCCCGCTGCTGGTGGTGTAGCTCCGGCAGCCGGAAGGTTTCCCGCCAGGGGCCGCGGCGGCGGGTGTGTTCGCGGGCGCCGCCGGCAAAGCGCAGGGGGGCGATGCGGGCATAGGTGCCGTGGGTCCCTTCGGCTCGCGAGCGGGCAATGGAAAAGAGCAGCCGATCCGGGTCGATGTGGCCCAGTTCGGGGATGCGGCGGCACAACTCCCTGGTCAGGGTGTCCAGTTCGGCCGAGAAGTCGATGCTGGCCGACGATCCTTTCATGGGGAGTTAACGCTCTTCCCACTTGTGGCAGATCAGGCAGCGGTCACGGGATTTGTGGTCTTTGGGAAAGGGGGCCGAACCGTCCGGCTGGTGGCACTCACCGCAGAATTTTTCGGCGGCCATTTTACCGTCAGTCTGGACTACGGCAAGATATTGCTTATGGTTGTCGTCATAGGGGACCCGGGCGGTTTTGATGTCTCCGGAAATCAGGTAAAAGACGCCGAAGACGGCGGCAACGACGGCAAGAAAGGTCAGGTCACGTTTTTTTAGAGACATGGTTACCTCGTGATAGGTTGGTGTGCGCCGGTCAGGCACCGGCGATACGGGCGCAGCCGATGGCGCCGTTGTGCTGAGGATGTTCGGGAACCCGGATGTCGGCGCCGGTCGCCTCGCGCAGCAGTTCGAAGAAGGCCGGACTCTTGGCGACACCGCCGGTCAGGATGATGATGTCCAGGGGAAAGCGCCGGAGCATCGGCGCAACCCGCTTGATCAGGGTGTTGTTGACCCCGGCACAGAGGGTTTCAAGGGGGTGCCCCTCAATGATCTTGCCAATCAGCTCGCTTTCGCCGAAAATCCCGCAGGTGGCGTCGAGCGGCACCGGGTTGCGGTGATGGCTGGACATTTCCTCGATGGAGATATCCAGCACCTTGGCCATGTTTTCCAGGTACCGTCCCGAGGAGGCGGCGCACTTGTCGTTCATGGCGAAGTCGACCAAAATACCCTCTTCGACGCGGGCGACCTTCGAGTCCTGTCCGCCCATGTCCAGCAGGGTGAAGGTGGTGAGACCGGTCTGGGATTTGGCCCCGGCAACGTGGGCCTGAATTTCCGGGATCACGCGGCCGCCGGCCAGATCGAGGGTGTTGCGGCCGTAGCCGGTGACGACCAGCGGCGTGGCAGCCAGCTCTTCCGATGACAGGATCCCCATGGCGGCAAAGTCGAGCACCAGCTTGCCGTCCCGCATGCTGCCGTACTGCTTGTAGAAGGGGATGGTGTCGAAAGTCTTCAGCCAGAGCAGCTGCTCGCCGTCGATGGCGGCGAACTTGGCCTGGCGGCTCCCCAGATCGATGCCGAGCCCGGTCATGGTTTTCGCGCCTTGAGCATTTCGACAAACCCTTCGATGCGGATGCGGGTGCGGGCGTCGAGCGGCCCCGGGCGATCCCCCTCAAGGGTGAGGATCGGCACCTTGAGCCGTTTGCGCACGATCAGGTCCTCGACCTGGCGAAAACAGAATGACTGCACGTAATGGATCAGTCCGTCGACCTGCCGGCGGGCGAGTTCCTGCTCGATGTCGTCAAGCCGGGTGAAGATATCGTAGGGATAGGTGTAGCGCCGGTATTGTTCGACAAGGGAGTCGACGGCGAAGGGCATGGAGAACTGCCGCTGGGTTTCGTTGAACACGACCCGGGCATCCATCTCTTCGAAGGCCTCGTACAGCCCGGTCATGATCGGTGGTACGCCAATATAGGCCAGGCGCAGGGATTGTCCGAGCGGTTCGCGCTGGCGGGCCTCGGCAAGAAAAGCATCGACCTCGTTTTCAAAGCTTTCGACACAGCCGTTCATATCCGAGGTGCAGACCTGATAATAGTGGCTTTCCCCTCCGCTGACCCGGTTCTCTTCCCAGCACAGGCGATCGATTTCGTGAACCTTTTGGCGCACCCCGGCCAGTTGTTTCCGGGCGGCTTCGCATTGTTCGATGCTGACGCCGAAATGGGTGGCCAGTTTGCCGATCTCGTGGGCCAGGGTTGCCGGGGTCCGGTCATAGGGGTAGGCAAAGGGGATGGTGCTGATCCCGTTCAGGGTGAGCACTTCCATCAGCGCCTTGGTATTGGAGCAGTCCCCTTCGGTGACGGCAATGATTTCGCGGATGCCGCGGCGCAGGGCCACGCTGTAGAGCCCCTTGATCCAGCCGCAGATATTGCGCGGGAACCCCGCAATCTCGGCTTCTTCGATCAGGCCCTGGGGATCGGGGTCGGTAATGAAGATATTGTTGAGATCGACCGGCTGCCGCCCTGCGGCAATCAGGATCTCCAGGGGGATGGTTGTGGTGAATCCGACCATTGCTCGTGTCTGAAAAAAGGGGTAGGGAACTACTCGGCTTTGATAAAAAGAAAGTAGATGGCAAGCAGGACAATCGTAGCCCCGATCATGACGAATATTACGAGTGGTTCGATGCCCAGGGCTCCCGCCGATTTCTCCTGCTCGAGGGTGTAGGCGATCAGTCCGGTCAGGCTCGAAACGGTGAACAGGGTGACCAGCAGCAGGCGCCAGCGCAGCAGCAGGGCGGCCACCGCCAGGCCGCCGACGCCGCCGAGCAGCCAGGGGTTGTGCAGCAGGGTAGTCATGTCGAGGGTGCGCATGTAGGCAACGACCTTGGCTGTTTCAAAGCGCTGGAGAAATTCAATAATTATCGAAAAATCCATGAGAATACCCCTGTCGACCGGAAATGTTGACGTCCCTGTCTGATATCCTAGAAACATATCAGCTTTTTGGTCTAAAGGTAAAGCCCAAAAGCCCTGAGGGCCTTGACTTTCAACGGGGGCTTATCTACTATCACAAACTTGTTTTTTTATCTCTTGGAAAGAAGATTAAGCCTTGCCTGAACGTGCGATTGGAGTATTTGATTCCGGGGTTGGCGGACTGACCGTACTCAAGGAGATGTTACGCATGCTCCCCGGAGAGGAACTGATTTATCTGGGTGATACCGCCCGCGTTCCCTACGGCACCAAGAGCCCGCGAACGGTGTTGCGTTATGCCCTTGAAGCAGCGGCTTTTCTGGTTGAGCAGCGGGTCAAAATGCTGGTGGTAGCCTGCAACACGGCCTCTTCGGTGGCTCTGACTGAACTGGAAGAGCATTTCAATCTGCCGGTAGTGGGAGTGATCGAGCCGGGGGCCCGCAAGGCGGTGGCGGTCACTCGCAATCGCCGGATTGGCGTTATCGGCACGGAAGGAACCATCGCCAGCGGGGCTTATGCCCGGGCCATCCATGCCCTGGACCCGTCCGTCGAGGTTTTTTCCGCCCCCTGTCCGCTTTTTGTTCCGCTGGCCGAAGAGGGTTGGGCCGAGCATCCGGTGGCTTTGCTCACGGCCCGGGAATATTTGGTTCCCCTGGTGGAGAACGGCATCGATACCCTGGTGCTCGGCTGCACCCACTACCCGCTACTGAAAAATACCCTGCGCCAGGTGCTGGGAGACGGGGTTGCCCTGGTCGACTCGGCCGAAGAAACCTCCAGCACCGTGGACGCCATGCTCAACGGTCGCAAGCTCCCGCGCCAGAGTTCGCCGGGCCAACCGCGGTTTTTTGTGACCGACATCCCGACCCGCTTCGTTCGCGTCGGCGGTGCCTTTCTTGGCCATTCCCTGCACGGGGTGACTCAGGTGTCGCTGGACTGACGCGGGCCCTGGATTGTAACTATTCCTGCAGGTACAGCGGCGCTCTTTTCCTGCCGGATCGACGATATATGACTGTTGCGGAGGCTCCCTATGCAAGGACCTTTTAAGTCCCGACTTTTACTGTTGGCGGTACTGGTTGTGCTCCTGGCCATTGGGGCCATGGTGGCCCGCCAGTATCTGCTGGCCCCAAAGATGGCGCCGGAACTGTCGGAATCGATGGAACCGACGCGCCAGCTTCGCGAGGTACTGCTTTACTTTGCGTCTTCGGAGGGGATCGGCCTGGAATCCGAAATGCGCGAAATCGAGGATTGCCTGGCCGAGGAAGACTGCTTGCGGGCGACCCTGCAGGCTCTGATTGCCGGGCCGACCGGTGAACGGGTGGCGGTGCTCTCCTCCCGCGTTTTGGTGCAGAAAATTTCGGTCGATGGCGCGACGGCCATCGTCAGCTTCAGTCGGGAGCTTGTAGCCGGACATCCGGGCGGCAGCATGTCTGAATTGCTGACGGTGCACGCACTGGCCAATACCCTGGCGGTGAATTTTCCGCATATCCGCCAGGTGCGGATCCTGATCGAAGGTGCCCCGGTGGAGACGCTCAAGGGGCATGTCGACCTGCGTGACCCGATTGCCGCCGATTTTGATTTTGGACGATTACCAGTTAATAAGGGCGCAGCGCGCCCTGGAGGAGAATAGATGGCGAACTTTCTGCGATTGATCAACGACCGGGTGCTGGTGCTCGACGGCGCCATGGGCACCATGCTCCAGGAGCGCGGCCTGAAAGCGGGTGGCTCCCCGGAAGAGATGAATATCAATGCCGCCGAAGTGGTCGAGTCGGTGCACCGTGAGTATGCCGACGCCGGTGCCGATATCCTGGTGACCAACACCTTCGGTGGCAGCCGGGTCAAGCTGGCCCACTACGGGCTTGAAAAAAAGGTCGCCGAAATCAATCGGTCCGGGGTCGAAATCGCTCGTCGGGCGGCCGGGAATGGCCGTTTTGTTGCGGCCTCGATCGGCCCGACCGGGCGTTTTCTGCAGCCGGTCGGCGATGCCGGTTTCGATGAAATGGTCGAGATCTTCGGTGAGCAGGTCGCCGCTTTTGCTGAAGCGGGGGCCGATCTGATTACCCTCGAGACCTTTCTCGATATCCGCGAATTGCGGGCTGCGGTAATTGCCTGCCGGGAATTCTCGGCGCTGCCGGTGATGGCACTGATGACCTTCGATGACGGCGGCCGCAGTGTGCTCGGCACCCCGCCGGAGGCCGCCGCCGTGACCCTTGAGGCGCTCGGTGTCGAAGTGGTCGGCTCCAACTGTGGCCTCGGCGTCGATGGCATTTACACCATTCTCGAGAAGATGCGTTCGGTCACCTCGCTGCCGCTGATTTCCCAGGCCAACGCCGGGCTTCCCCAGCTGCGGGACGGCAAAACCGTTTTCCCGGGCACCCCCGAGGAAATGACCGCCTACCACGAGCGGATGATCCGGCTCGGGGTGCGGGTGATCGGCGGCTGCTGCGGCACCACCCCGGCCCATATCCGGGCCATTCGCGATGCCCTCGACGGCCGCGACCAGTCGTGGACACCACCGCCGCGCCGTTGTTTCCTCTCCAGCCGCACCACGGTGGTGGCGGTGGGGGCGGGCGCTCCCTGCGCCATCATCGGCGAGCGCATCAACCCGACCGGCAAAAAAGCCTACACGGCCGAACTGCGCGAGGGGAAAACCGCCTACATCCGTCGTGAAGCCCAGGAGCAGATGGCGGCCGGTGCGGCCCTTCTCGACGTCAACTGCGGGGCTCCGGGCGTCAACGAGCCGGCCGCGCTCGAACGGGCGGTCTACGCCGTGAGCGGCGTCTCCGGCGCACCGCTGGTGCTCGACTCGTCCGATCCGGTGGCCCTCGAGGCAGGCCTGAAGGCCGCCGACGGCAAGGTGCTGATCAATTCGGTTTCCGGCGAGGTCAAGAGCCTCAAGGCCATCCTGCCCCTCGCCCATAGATACGGCGCCGCGATCATCGGCCTGGCGCTCGACGAAAAGGGCATTCCGGAGACCGCCGAGGGGCGGCTGCGGGTCGCCCGCAAGATTCTCGACGCCGCCAGCTCGGTCGGCCTGCCGAAGGAAGACGTCATTATCGATTGCCTGACCCTGACCGTTTCCGCCGAGCAGAAGCGGGCCATGGAAACCATCCGCTCCCTGCGCAAGGTGCGGGACGAACTCGGGCTGGCCACCGTGCTGGGAGTGAGCAATATCTCCTTCGGTCTCCCCTGCCGGCCGGTTCTGTCCTCGGCCTTTTTCGCCATGGCCCTGGAGGCCGGGCTCAGCGCCGCCATTATTAATCCCAAGGATGAACGGATGATGGACGCTTTCCGTGCCGCCATGGTGCTGCTCGGCAAGGATGAGCGGGCCGAAGAGTATATCGCCGCATACGGCGGTGTGCAGGCCGCCCCGGCGGTGCCCCGCGGCGAAGGTCCCGAGCCGGAAATCCGCGAGCTGCTTGGGTTTGCCGTTATCGAGGGGGACAGGGACGGCATTCTCGCGCTGGTCGAGCGGGCGCTGGGCGAGGGGCTGTCGCCGATGCAGATCGGCAATGAGGGGTTGCTGCCGGGGCTCGAGGAAGTCGGTCGGCGCTTTGGCGCCAACCAGTTTTTTCTGCCCCAGGTCATGCTTTCCGCCGAAACCATGCAGGCGGCTTTTGCCCGCCTCAAGCAGGAGATGGGGGGCGTTGCGGCACAGAGCCTGGGCAAGATCCTGATGGCCACGGTCGAAGGCGACATCCATGATATCGGCAAGAATATCGTTTGCACCCTGCTCGAAAACCACGGGTTCGAAGTCATCGACCTGGGCAAAAACGTCCCCGCCCAGCGGATTCTTGAGCAGGCCCGGGCGCACCAGGTCGACGCCGTCGGCCTGTCGGCCCTGATGACCACCACCATCCAGCAGATGGAAGTGGTGGTGCAGCAATTGCGGGACGCCGGAATCAAAACCTTTACCATGGTCGGCGGGGCCGTAGTCACCCAGGATTATGCCGACAGCATCGGCGCCGACCTGTATGCCGCCGACGCTCTCGAAGCGGTCGCCAAGATCAGGAAACTGCTGGTCGGCTGAGCCTTTTGGCCGTGGCCGGAACCTCTTGCGCCATTTCGCGTAATGTGGTAACAATGAGCTGCTATTTCACCATCTTTGCGGGGGCGGCATGGTTGTTGGTTTCAACCACAATTTCAGGTACAAGGGTGGGGTGTACCATGTGCAGACCGAAGACGGCGGCGTCAAGAGTCCGCAGGTCGTCACTCTGCTTTACTGTGGCGGCACGATCCTTTCCTCGAAAAAAACCTCCTATGCCGATCTCTGTCATAAGGACAACCTGACCGCCCTGGTCGAAGGGCTGATGAAGGAGCAGCATCGGGAAATGCTCCGGCGGCTCAAGGACGGTGAATTCGACGGGGTTATTCACCAGAAGTTGTCCAGCCCGGCTGAAGAAACCGCACCCTCGCGCACGTCTGCCCCACCGGTGCCGACAGTGCCGGAGAAGATTCCGGTTGTTCCCAGTGCCCCGCCTGCTCCGGCACCCAGGCCGGTCGCTCCCGTGCCGGTGCCTGCTGTCGCACCGGAGAAAGACCGGCAGGCGGTTGTTGCGGCCAGTCTCGACGACATTATCCTGTCCTACCTGATAGGAGAAGACGATTAGTTCCGTAATAGTCCGGCCGCGCAGGCGCGGCCCGGCCCTGCCGCCAGCCACGGGTTGGCGGTTTTTTCATGAATAAACGTCCCTGCGGGGATGAACAAAGGGAGTTTCTGTAAGATGCTGAAAGATGAAACCGTTCGGGCTCTCGAACTGACGGCCCGGCAGTTGCGGGTCGAAATCCTCAAGATGCTCAATACCGCTAATTCCGGCCACACCGGCGGAAGCCTCTCGGCGATCGACGTGCTGACCGTGCTCTATTTTCATCAGATGCGCCACGACCCCAGCAATCCCAAATGGGAAGACCGCGACCGTTTCGTTCTTTCCAAGGGGCATGCCGCCCCGGCCCTGTACGCCTGCCTGGCCGAGGCCGGCTACTTTTCCCGCGATGACCTGAAAACCCTGCGTCGTTTCGGCAGCCACCTGCAGGGGCATCCGGATATGAACAAGACGCCCGGCGTTGAGGTCTGCACCGGTTCATTGGGGCAGGGCCTGTCTCAGGCGGTTGGCCTGGCCATCGCGTCGAAGTTGGCTGGCCGCAGCGCGCGCATCTATTCGCTGCTCGGCGACGGCGAGGTGCAGGAAGGGCAGATCTGGGAGGCGGCCATGGCGGCGGCCCATTTCAAGCTCGACAACCTCTGCGTGATTCTCGACCATAATGGCCTGCAGATCGATGGCGAAGTCGAAAAGGTCATGAACGTCGGTCCGCTCGGACCCAAGTTCCTGGCGTTCAACTGGCATGTCCTCGAGGTCGACGGGCACGATATCCAGGCCATCTGCCAAGCGCTCGACAACGCTGGCGCGACCGGGGGGCAGCCGACCCTGATCATCGCCCGCACTGTCAAGGGCAAGGGTGTTCCCTTTTTCGAGCACAAGGCCAGCTACCACGGGGTTCCCCCCAGCGACGACGAACTTGTCCGGGCCCTCGAGCATCTCGGACATTCCTGAGCGATGCGGTCGTTGCGTTAAGCTGATTTGATAAACCCCGATGATCTGATTACCGATAAGGATAAAAGCTGTGAGCGAAATGATCGCGACAAGAGATGCATACGGAAAGACCCTGCTCGAACTGGGTAGAGAGAATTCCCGGGTGGTAGCCCTGGATGCCGACCTGTCCGGTTCGACCAAGACCGCCCTTTTCGGCAAGGAATTCCCGCAACGGTTTTTCAATTCCGGAGTCGCCGAAGCTAACATGGTCGGCATGGCAGCCGGCCTGGCCGCCGGCGGCATGATCCCCTTCGCCTCGACCTTTGCGGTGTTTGCCGCAGGAAGGGCCTTTGAACAGATCCGCCAGTCGCTGGCATATCCCAAAATGAACGTCAAGGTGGTGGCGACCCACGGCGGCATCACCGTGGGCGAAGATGGCGGCTCGCACCAGTCGATCGAAGACCTGGCTATCATGCGCGCCCTGCCGAACATGACCGTGCTCTGTCCGGCCGATGGGCCGGAAACCGCAGCCGCCGTGCGGGCCGCGGCGGCTCATGACGGCCCTGTCTTTATCCGTCTCGGCCGTTCCAAGGTGCCGGTGGTGTTCACCGATGGCTGCGATTTCGCTATCGGTCGCGGCGCCACCCTGCGCCAGGGGACTGACCTGACCTTTATCACCACCGGCCTGATGACGGCACAGGCCCTGGAGGCCGCAGCCATCCTGGCCGAAGAAAACATCTCGGCGCGGGTGGTTCATCTTGGCAGTATCAAGCCCCTTGATGTCGACCTGGTGCTGCAGGCGGCTCGTGAAACCGGAGCCATCGTTACCGCCGAAGAGCACTCGGTCATCGGCGGTCTCGGCGGCGCAGTCTGCGAAGTCCTCTGCGAAGGATACCCGGTGCCGGTCGAGCGGGTCGGACTGCGTGATGTGTTCGGCCAATCCGGCACCGCCGAAGAGCTGCTGGCCCATTATGGGCTGACCCCTGCCCATCTCGTCGAAGCAGCCGAGCGGGTAGTCAAGAGAAAGTAGCCGATGAATCCCGGCCGGCTCTTCAGAAATCAGCGCGGGGTCACCCTGATGGTGGTTCTGGTGATGGTGGTGCTGATCGGTCTGACTGCCGGGATGGCCGGGACGTCCTGGCGTTCGATCATGCAGCAGGTCAAGGAAGAAGAACTGCTCTGGCGTGGCGACCAGTATCGTAAAGCCATCGAAAGCTACTACGGAGTGAATCACGGCGGGATCCAGAAATATCCCGCCCGCCTGGACGATCTGCTGCGCGACCCGCGCTCCCTGCAGCCGGTGCGCCATCTCCGACGGCTTTACCCCGATCCCTTCACCGGGGAGGATTGGGTGTTCATCAAGGATCCTGCCGGGGGGATTCGGGGTGTTCGCAGTGCCAGCGAGGATGAGCCGTTCAAAAAAGCCGGCTTCCCTGAAGAGTATGAGGATTTCGCTGACCGTATGAAGTACAGCGAGTGGGAATTCTCCTATACGCCGTCCAAGACTAATCAGGGAACCACTGCCGGGGGTTCCGCGACGACCGGTTCCGGTACTACCATCAGCCAATGAAAGTCAGGGTGCGCATTGTTTTTCAAGAGCCTTGTCAGCCGCGTCATCATACTGAATATTCTGCTTCTGACCGTTGGCATCGGGATCTTTACGCTCTTTCAAATCCGGCGCGAGCATAATCATCTGGTCGCCTCGACCCAGGAGAATGCCGTCCTGCTGCTGTCGACCATCGAAAAGGCGATTTTCAACGCCATGCGGACCGGGCAGAGCGAAGAGGTGCAGGCAATTCTGCAGCAGGTCGGTGAAAATGCCCGCTTGCTTAACGTGCGGATTTTTCACCCCAACGGGACCATTCTCAAGTCGGCCCGGCCGGAAGAGATCGGTCGTCAGGTCGGGTCTCACGATCTCGCCATTTTCCAGAACCGCCTGGATTACCGGATCTTCCGACTCGGCAGTCAGGATACCCTGGGTATTGTCAGGCCGATTGTTTCCGATGAGCGCTGTTTTCTCTGCCATGGCGGCGGGCACAAGGTGGTCGGGGTTCTGAATCTCAATTACTCCTTGTCCGATACGACCCAGAAGCTCAAGGATTCGACCCAGTTTTTTGCTTTTTCGACGATATTCATCATCGTCCTGTTGTCGGTGGGGAGTTCCTACCTGCTGCTGCGCTTTGTCCGCCGTCCAATCCAGTCTCTGGCCGGGCAGATGGCCAAGGTCGAGCAGGGGGATCTTACGGTGCGGATCACGCCGCGGTTTTCCGATGAAATGGGGAGCCTGGCCCGCAGCTTCAACTCGATGGTGAATCATCTCGAGAAGGCCAAGAAGGAGCTTGAGCAGTACCACTACCAACAGATGGTGCGCGCCGACCGGTTGGCGTCGGTTGGTGAAATGGCTTCTGGGGTGGCCCATGAAATCAAGAATCCTTTGGCGGGAATCGGCGGAGCCATTTCGGTGCTGGCCGATGACTTTGCCGAGGGCGATCCTCGCAAAACCATCGTCGGCGAGGTCCTTGAGCAGATTGCCCGGCTCAACAAGACGGCGACCGACCTGCTCTTTTTCGGTCGGCCCGGCGATCCCGAATTTTCGTTTGTCGATCTGAATGCGCTGGTCAAAAAGACGCTGTTTTTCATTGTTCAGCACCCCGAGTCCAAGAATATTCACCGGGTCAAGGATCTCGATCGCGAGCTGCCCCCGGTGTGGGCTGACGAAAAGCAGATCCAGCAGGTTTTGTTCAACGTCATGATCAATGGGGTCCAGGCCATGAAGGATGGCGGGACGTTGACTGTTGAAACCTCACTGGTCGAACGCGGCGGTCAAAAATATGGTCGAATCCTGGTGAGTGACACCGGCAAGGGCATTCCCAGGGAGCAGCTGGAGAAAATTTTTATTCCCTTCTTCACCACCAAAAACCAGGGGACCGGCCTGGGGCTGGCCATCTGCCGCAGGCTGATGGAGCAGCAGGGGGGGACTATCCAGGTCGACAGTCAGCATGGTGAAGGTACCGTATTTGAAATCGAACTCCCCGTCGTGGCGGGGGAGGCCCCCATTGTGAAAGAGGATAACCGTGCGCCAACATAAGATTCTGGTCGTCGATGATGAACACCTGATCCGCTGGTCTCTGGAGCAGAACCTCAAGAAACAGGGGTACGAGGTCATGACGGCGGCATCCGGAGAGGATGCGCTGAAGATCCTCAAAGAGGATACCCCCGACCTGATGCTGCTCGACATCCAGCTGCCCGGCATTGACGGATTGACGGTGCTCGAACGGGTCAAAGAGCTGGAAGAAGACGTCATCGTTATCATGGTGACGGCACTGGGTGTTCTGGAGACCGCCGTCAAGGCCATGCGGATGGGGGCTTACGATTACCTCAACAAACCATTCAACCTCGATGAACTGGCGATCGTCATCAAAAAGGCGCTCGAGACCGGTGAACTCAAGCGCGAGGTCGCCCACCTGCGTTCCGAGCAGTCCCGCAAGTACGGCGCCAGAAACATCATCGGCCGAAGCCGGCACATGCAGAACGTTCTCAGCATGGTCGAGAAGGTCGCCAAGAGCGATGCCAGTACCATTCTGATCCAGGGCGAAAGCGGCACCGGCAAGGAGTTGATCGCCAAGGCCATTCATTACGAAAGCAGCCGCGCCGACCGGCCGTTCATGGCGATCAACTGCGCTGCGGTGCCTGAGACCCTGCTCGAAAGCGAGCTGATGGGCCATGAACGAGGTGCTTTCACCGATGCCAAGGTACAGAAAAAGGGCTTGTTCGAGCTGGCCGACGGCGGCACCGTTTTCCTCGATGAGATCGGCGACATGGAGCCCGGCATGCAGGCCAAGCTGCTGCGGGTGCTCGAGGAGCGCTCGTTCCGCCGGGTCGGCGGAACCAAGGATATCCAGGTCGATGTCCGGATCGTCTCGGCGACCAACAAGGACCTGCTCAAGGCCATCGAAGAAAAGGTCTTCCGGGCCGATCTTTACTACCGCATTCAGGTCATTCCTATATTTCTTCCCGCGTTGCGTGAGCGGCGAGACGACATTATGCCGCTCGTCGAGCACTTCGTTGCACACTTCAACCGCGAGTTCGGCAAGTCGGTCAAAGGCGTTTCCAAGATGGCGGAAAAGTTTCTCACCGAATACGCCTGGCCAGGAAATATCCGTGAATTGAAAAACATTATCGAGCGGGCGATCATCCTCGAAAATGAAGAGACGCTGCTGCTGGAGCATCTGCCCCAGGAGCTCGTGTCCAAGGCCAGTGGCCCCAGTGTCGGTCCTCTGAGTCTCCATCTGCCTCCTGAGGGGGTGGATATTGAAGATGTCGAGCGCGAACTGATTCGTCAGGCCCTGGAAACCTCCGAGGGCAACCAGTCCAAGGCAGCAAAAAAGCTGAATCTGGGGATCGATGCTTTCCGCTACCGGATGAAAAAATTCGGTTACCTGTGATGAGAGGGTGCATTGGGTTCGACTGTGAACAGTCGTGAATCTTAATTCATGACTGCCTGCTTCAGGGATGCCGGATGTGATCATCCGGAGAAATAAGCTGTCGGTGATTTGACGTAAGGTCGGTTATTTCCCGTTTTTTGTCAGGTACTGTTCGGTGGCAGTGGGTGTTTTGGGCAGACTAATTTATTTTTTTTTTAAATAGGGGCGGATTGGGAAACTTTGTAACAGTTGCAGCCGAACATCGGCATTGTTGCTGAAATAAGGCGTTCAGGGATGCAGGGCTGATTCATTATGAATTTTTATGCTTCAGCCACATCTACTGATATGCAGGCAGAAAACATTCCTTTCTCGCTGCCGGTTCAGGCAGGTTGAATTCTTGGTATCCCCATTGCATGGTTAATGAGTCAGGAAACTAGCATTAAAAATTTGCCTGAGTTGATTATAGAGATTGCGGGACGCGGGTCGCTCTAAGGGAGGCGTCGGTATGAAGATGTTAAATGCGTACATCCAGCTGATTTTGATGGCATTTCTGCTGCTAGGGGGGGCGTCTGCAACGGTTGCTGACGCTGCGGGGGCTCCGCAGATCAGTTCGCTCGGACAAATTCGCGGTAATTTTGTTGCTCCTACTCGACTTGACGTTGATGGCCAGGGCAACCTCTACGTCGTGGATGCCCGTAAGCATGCGGTATTCAAGTTCGATAAATACGGCAACAAGAGCAAGGGTGTCAATGTCTTTGACGCGGTGTCTGCCTCCGGTGGCGGGCTTGCGGTAACCGATGGTGGGACCCTGTTGTTTGTTGCCGAACAGAAATCGGTGGCCGTGCTCGACGGCGCATCCGGTGTGCTGCTCGGTTATCTCGGTGGCAAAGACCATTTCAGTTACGTGTATGACATAGACATCGATGCCAAGGGATACGTTTTCGTGGCCGATGGCGATCGTCTCAATGTCGAAGTCTTCCGCCCGGGACAGTCGGGCGGCTATCCCTATGTTTACGACTACCAGTTCGGCAGCAAGGGGGTAGCCCCCGGGCAACAGGTGGGGCTTGCCGCCATGGGTATCAATACAGCGGCGGGGGAGCTTTACATTGCCGACCCGAGTACCCATAAGCCCGAAGGGGCATCGGTGCCGGTTTCCTATCCGAAGGTGCAGGTTTACGATCTTGCCGGCAATCTAAAGAAAATTCAGGGGGTGACCGATTTTGTTCTTCTGGGCAGTAAAGCCTTTGGGACGCCTGGGGTCTCCTTTTTTGGCGGCATGACTTTCGACGGCCAGGGGCGGGGATATTTCGCCGACAGCTACAATGGCCGCGTCGTCGTTCTCAATCTGCAGGGCACCGATCCGACCAAGATGTTTCTATCCGCCTATTCTGCTGCCGGTTTTGCCCAGGGAAAGCTGAATGACCCCCGCGATGCGGTTTTTGATTCGCTGACCGGTCGCCTGTTTGTTCTGTGCGGCGACGGCCGCGTTGAAATCTTTGGCATCGATGGCGCGACCAGTCCGATCAAAATCAACAAACCGCCCACAGTGCCTGAGTTGCGCACCCCCATTGCCGGGAGCGAAGCCGCCTCGGCCACGCCACAACTGACCTGGCTGGCATCGGCAGACCCCGATGGTGATGCTGTTCAGTATCTGGTCAAGATTGGTCCGCAAGGGGGCGCGGAACTGACCTACGAAAATATTTTCGAAAGCGCATTCATCGCACCTGAACCCTTGGAGGAAAATCGACTCTATTCCTGGACGGCACAGGCTTTCGATGGAGAGATCGCTACCGAATGGGCCGCTTCCCAGACCTTTTACGTTAACGCCGAAGAGGAGGCCCCGACTGCGCCGGTACTGCTTTCACCCCTGGCGGCATCGGTTGTCGACGGTATGGCCAAGTTTGCCTGGCAGTCCTCGACCGACCCTGATCCTTTTGAAGCCATCAGCTATGTTCTGCAGGTATCCGCAGATGCGGCTTTCACCGCTGTCGTGTTTGAAGAGATTCTGGATGCGACCCTGGTAACGCTTGGCGATTGTACCGGCTACCCGGCCCTGGAAGATGGAAAAACATATTTTGCGCGGGTTAAGGCGATTGATTCCACCGGACTCGAATCTGGCC
>NZ_JBFHGD010000053.1:0-16829 GCF_041583255.1 Trichloromonas sp.
AACCTGGTCCGAGAAAAGGGAGAGGTTGACAATCGGAACATCATCCACCTCGACCGGCTTGATCACCCAGCCGGCCACCCCCGGCGGCGCCTGCTCGCTGTGAGTGGAAATCTTGTTGTGCAGCTTGACCAGCGAATCGATGCGGTCCTCGCCGACGAAAAAGCGGACCGTCACCACCGCCAGGTCGGGGCGGGACATGGAATAGACGTACTCGACCCCGTCGACCTGCCAGAGCAGCTTTTCCAGGCGGGTGGCGACCTGCTTTTCCACCTCTTCGGCACTGGCTCCGGGCATGTGCACGTAGACATCGGCCAGCGGCACGATGATCTGCGGCTCTTCCTCGCGCGGGGTCAGCAGCAGGGCGGCCGCCCCGGCGATCAACGACAACAGGATGAGGATAACCGACAGGTTCCCGTCAAGAAACCGGTCGACAATCCGGGTCGGCAGGGCGTGCTTTCTGGCCGGCATGCTACTCCTCCACCCGGCCGCCGTTTTTCGCCCGCCCGGCCCCCTCGACCACCAGGGTCTCCCCTTCGGCCAGCCCGGAAAGGATTTCCACCCGGTCGCCGACGTGGCGGCCGGTCTTCACCAGCCGATAGCGCAGGATGCTCTTTTCAACGACGTAGACCGCGGTCAGCTGGCCGCGGGTGACGATCGCCGCCGAAGGCACCAGCAGGGCGGTCGCACCGGACCCGGCCGGGCGAACCCGGGCGAAGAGCCCGGCGGGCAGGCTCTCCTCCGTTGCCAGCTCGATTTTAACCTGAAAGGAGTGACTGCGCGGATCGGCGGCGGTCACCTCGCTGACCGCTCCCTTCAGGCTTTGGTTCAGCGCCGGTATTTCGACCAGGAACGGATCGCCGACCGCGATCTGGCCGGCCAGCGCCTCGGGCAGCTCGGCCCGCACCCGAAGCCGCCCCGCGCGATCCAGGGCCAGCAGCGGGGTGCCGGGCAGAATCGTGGAGCCTTCCTGAACCATGCGTTCGGCCACCACGCCCGCATAGGGGGCGGTGACCCGGGTATAGTCGCTGGCGGTTCTGGCCCCGGCAGCCGCCGCTTCGGCCCGGCGTACGCCGGCCATTGAAGCGGCCGAGTTCTGCCGGGCCATTTCCAGTTCGGCGCTGACCCGGTCGAACTCCTGGGCGGTCAGCGCCTCCCGGGCATACAACTGCTGGAAGCGGGCATGGGTTTTTTCCGCCAGCTGCTGCCGGGCCTCGGCTGCCGCCGCAGCGCCGCGAGCTTCGGCCAGGGCCGCCTCGGCCTCTTTGAGCTGCTCGCCGGCCGGATTGTCGGCGATGGTCAGCAGGGTCTGCCCCGCCGCAACCCGGTCCCCTTCGACGACCTGGATGCGATCGATGCGGCCGGCGATGCGGGCGGAAAGCTGGCCGCGACCCGAACTTTCCAGCGCTCCGACATAAGCCGTTCCGCCGGCCAGGGGGCCCGCGGCCACCGCTGCGAGAACCAGTCCTTGGACCGCTTCGCCGGCCGCTTCAGTGCGGCCAGGCTCGATATCGCCGCCACAGGCGGAGATAAACAGCAGGGATACGGCCACTGCGATCCGATTCAATCTAGTCACGACTCTTCTCCTGTGCCGAAGCCAAAGCCTGCAGAAAACTGCCATTCTGAAAAGCGCTATTGCCAAGTGCCAGAATATGCCTGGTGTTGGCGTTGACCAGCTCGAAACGGCAGCGATCCAGAGACTCCTGGGTCGACAGCATGGCCGAGAGGTCGTCCAGACCCGCCTCGTAGCGCAGCAGCAGCAGCCGCTGGCCTTCTTCAGCCGCAGCCAGCGCCCTGCTGGCGACATCGACCTGCAGCCGGGCCTCTTCGGCCCGCAGCCTGGACTGCTCCAGCTGGAAACCGGCCTGGTGCGCCGATTCTTCGAACCGCGCCGCGGCAGCCCTTTTCCCGGCGGCCGTTCGCTCGCTCTGGCTGGAACGGCGGAACCCGTCGAACAGCTCCCAGCTCATTCCGGCCCGTATCGACCAGGCTGCGGCATCGGTGCCGAACGGTGTGTCGGCATCATGCAAGGCATAGGAGGCACTGAGCCCCAGGCGGGGCAAGTAGGCGGCCCGACTTTGCCGGTAGCCGAGCTCAGCCTCATCGACCTGCAGCGACAGGGCTTCGAGGTCTGCCCTGGCCATCGGCAGCTCCCCCGTGGTACCGGCCAACAACGCCGCTGTCAGGGGTACGGCGATATCCACATCGCCGCCGTTTCGGCCCATGGCCAGGGCCAGCGAGCGCCGGGCCAGGGCCAGGTCGTGCTCGACCGCGATATGCTGCTGCCTGACCCGGGCCTCCAGCACCTGGGCCCGCAGCACATCGGCCTTGAGCCCGATCCCGGCCTGCTGGCGTTCGCCGGCCAGGCGCAGAATTTCTGCGGCTTCCTTCTGCGAACTTTCGACCCAGCCGAGGGCGGCCTGGGCCTGCTGCACCTCGAGATAAGCCTGAAAGGCGGCAAAAGCGGCCCTCTCCCGGCTTCTCCGAGACATGGCGGCGGCGGCTTCGGCCCCCTTTTTCGCCCGCTTCAGCCCATAGCTGACATCCGGATCGTACAGCGCTTGCTCAAGGGTCAGGCGGGTTTCAAAATCGTTGCGGCTCGGGGCGAAATTGTAGGCATCTGCGGAAGGGCTGAGGCTGAGATCTTCCTGGTTGAGAGCGATAAAGAGGCTGCCGCCCGGCTCGTCGGTGGCGTAAAAGCTCTCGCTGAGAGTCAGCCGCGGCAGCAAGCGGCTGCGCGCCTCGCCGACCGCCGCAGCGGCCGCCCGGGCTTCCTCGCTAGCCGCCCGAGCCAAGGGCCGGTTTGAAACCGCCTCGTCAAGCGCCTGCCGGAGACTCACGCTTTCCCCATAGGCAGAACCGGCTCCCAGCAGCAGACAGAATAGAAGAAGATGGATCATAGGCAGGCCCCAACATAAAACTATATATATAGTAACTACGGTACATAGTCAAGAATCACAATACTAAGCACATGCTTATTAGAGCGTAGCTTAGTCGCGGGACAACGGCAAGCAGACAATTCCACATTTATATATAAGAATCCGGCAGGATATCTCGACTGATTTTCCCTTGACCTTTATCCGGGGGTCGTTTATCCTGCCGAAATTGCGTTGATTTCCACCGTTTTTCAAGCAGTTAGTTTCGAGTTCGAGCGCTGGCCGATCCCGGGGTTCGGAACTCAAACTCTTCTCTTTCACGTGCGGAGGACAATACCATGCGGTCAAAACGACTCCCCCTCTCTCTTCTGGTTGCGGCCGGCACCCTTTTGCTGTCGCTGGCGTTTGTCCCCGCGCATGCCGCCCGAACCAAATCCCTGACTTTCAGCATATTCTTCCCGCCTACCCACGATCAGGCGATCGCCGCCACCAACTTCGCCAAGGAAGTCGAAAAACGCACCGAAGGACGGATCACCATCACCCCGTTCCCCGGCGGCACCCTGACCAAGGCCCCCCAGGTCTACGACGGCGTGGTCACCGGCATCACCGACCTTGGCAACTCCTGCTTCGCCTATACCCGCGGCCGGTTTCCGGTCACCGCCGCCCTGGACCTGCCGATGGGGTACCCGAACGGCAAGGTGGCTACCGCCGTAGTCGATCAATTCGCCAAAACCATCAACCCTGAAGAACTCAAGGACGTCAAGGTCCTATATGTGCACGCCCATGGCCCCGGCCTGCTGCACACCAAGACCCCGGTCCGGACCCTGGAAGACCTCAAGGGGATGAAAATCCGCGCCACCGGCCTCAGTGCCAAGGTCGTCGAAGCGCTCGGCGCCGTACCGGTAGCCATGCCCCAGGGCGACACCTACGAAGCCCTGCAGAAAGGGGTGGTCGAAGGAACCTTCGCCCCGATCGAAACCCTCAAGGGCTGGAAACAGGCCGAAGTCATCAAGTACACCACCGAGTGCACCGACATCGGCTACACCACGGCGATGTTCGTGGTCATGAACCGCAGCCAGTGGAACAGCCTGACGGAAGCCGACCAGAAAATCATCGAAGCCGTCGCCGCGGAGTACGCCGTGATCCATGGCGAAACCTGGGACCGGGCCGACCAGGAAGGGAAAGACTTCACCTTGAGCCTCGGCAACGAGCTGATCCCCCTCTCCGCCGAAGAAAGCGCCCGCTGGCGCCAGGCGGTGGAGCCGGTGATCAACGACTACATCGCCAACACCCCGAACGGCGCCGAGTACGTCGCACGCATTCGCGCCCTGATCGCCGAAGCGTCCAAGTAAGCCTGCCAAATTCATCCGCAACCTTTCAGCCCCGCCGCCTTTTCGGCGGCGGGGCTGAACTGCGCCAACCGACGACGTTCACCGCTACTGTCGACGACAAACGAAAGATTGTTGCATTCATGAATCGCCTTGAGTCCACTGGAACCAGCCTGGCCCGGCTGCTGTTCGGCGTTGCCGGGGCGGCTATCGTCGCCATGATGCTGCTGACCTGCGCCGACGTGCTGCTGCGCCTGTTCCGCCTCCCCATCCCCGGCACCTATGAGCTGGTTTCCTTTTTCAGTGCGGTTTCCGTTTCCTTTGCCATGGCCCACACCTGCGTCGAAAAGGGGCATATCGCGGTCAGCGTCCTGGTGCAGCTGCTGCCGGCCCGGGGGCAGGCCCTGGTCGACACGCTGACCACCGCCCTGAGCCTGCTGCTGTTCGCCCTGATCGCCTGGCGCTCGGTGCTGTACGGGGAAAACCTGCGCCAGGCCGGTGAGGTTTCCATGACCCTGCAGCTGCCCTTTTATCCGTTCGTCTACGGAGTCGGGCTGTCCTCCGCGGCCGTCTGCCTGGTGCTGCTCGCCGATTTCCAGAAAAACCTGCAGGGGGTATTCGGCAGATGAGCATGACCACTATTGGCATTATCGGTATCGTTCTGCTGATCGCCGGGCTCTTTTCCCGTATGCCGGTCGGTTTCGTGATGGCCCTGCTCGGACTGGCCGGGTTCAGCTACGTGGTAAATTTCGAGGCGGGACTCAACCTGCTGGCCCGGGACATCTGGGACACCTTCTCCTCTTACGGCCTGACCGTCATCCCGCTCTTTGTCTTCATGGGCCAGGTGGCCTACCAGTCCGGCATCAGCCGCCGGCTCTACCATGCCGCCTACGTCATGCTCGGCAATCGCCCCGGCGGGCTGGCCCTGGCCACCATCGGCGCCTGTGCCGGTTTTTCGGCCATTTCCGGCTCGACCAACGCCACCGCGGCCACCATGGCCACGGTCACCATCCCCGAAATGAAGCGGCGCCGCTACGACATGGGGCTGGCTACCGGCACCGTGGCCGCCGGCGGCAGCCTGGGCATCCTGATCCCCCCGAGCGTCGTTTTCATCGTCTACGGCATCATCACCGAGCAATCGATCGGCAAACTCTTTGCCGCCGGCATCATCCCCGGCATCCTGCTCTGCGGGCTCTTCTTTCTGACTATCTTCATCCGGGTCAAAATCAACCCGGAACTCGCCCCGCCCGGACCGAAAACCTCGTTCCGCCGTAAGATTCGCTCTTTTGCCGGCGTGCTGGAAACCCTGGCGCTCTTCGTCATGGTCATGGGTGGCATTTTCTTCGGCATTTTCACCCCCACCGAAGCGGCGGCGGTCGGCGCCTTTCTGACCATCGCCCTCGCCCTCTTTCGCCGCCAGCTCAGCTGGCAGGGGTTCGTGCAATCCCTCAGCGATACCACCAGGATCAGCTGCATGGTCATGGTGATCGTCACCGGGGCGGTGGTGTTCGGCCATTTTCTCGCCATCACCCGGGTGCCCTTCGAACTGGCCGACTGGGTCGGCTCGCTGCCGCTGCCGCCCTACGCCATCATGGGGCTGATCATTCTGGTCTACCTGTTCGGCGGCTGCTTCATGGATGCCCTGGCCATGATCATGCTGACCGTGCCGATCTTCTTCCCGGTGGTGCAGGCCCTGGGCTTTGACCCGATCTGGTTCGGCGTCATCATCGTGCTGGTCACCGAGATGGGGGTGATCACCCCGCCGGTCGGGGTGAACGTCTACGTGGTCCACGGGGTGGCCAAGGATGTCCCGCTGGAAACGATTTTCCGCGGGGTTTTCCCCATGCTGCTGGCACTGCTGGTCTGCAATCTGATACTCATGCTCTTTCCGCAGGTCGCTCTCTTTCTGCCCGGCCTGATGAAATGACCAGATGGCCACGCCCAGCCTTCGTCCGTGCGTTTAGGGCGGCCCAATCTTGTTTGGGTGGATCAAAATTCGCCATCCAAACGAGTGCTAAACGGGATCGGGCTGGAAACAAAGCTGTCATCTCAACTATACTCAAACGAGGTTTTTTTCTGCAGAACAACAATGCTATAAGCTTCCGGCACGGTTAATCGACAAAATCCAAGGAGGAGTTAAATGAAAAGAATTACACTGCTTATTTTTATGACGATAGCCCTTATGACTCTGGCCTGCAGCAAGCAAGAGGAGGCTAAAGCACCAGAAGCGAAGAAAATCGGCGAAACGGCCCCGGCGAGCGCCCCGGCCCAGGCCGATCCCCTGGCCGCATGGAAACCGGCCTTCGACCCGAGTGGCGCTCAATATGTCTATACCCTTTCCAACGTATCACATCCGGCCATTGAAGGGACCGGCGTCGGCTATCGCATCCGCGACGCCGTCTGGGAAAAATCGAACGGCCAGATCTACGTCGACTTCCGCCCGCTGTCCCAGCTCGGTGGCGAAAAGGATGTCCTGAGCAAGCTGAAGATGGGCGCCGTGCAGGGGATTCTCTGCTCCTCGGTGGCCGCGGCCAACGTCGCCGACAAGCTCGGCATCGTCAACCTCCCCTACGTGATCGACACCTTCGAGAAGCTCGACCAGTTCCGGGCCGATGCCGAACTCTTCAAGGAGTTCAGCGACAGCGCCCTGCCGGCCGGGCTGAAGGTCGTCGATATCACCGGCTACGGCACCTACGGCTGGGCCACCACGGTGCCGGTCCGCAACATCGCCGAGGCCGCTCAGGTCAATTTCCGCATTGCCGAAGCGCCGGTCAATACCGACATCTACAAAAGCTGGGGCTTGAAATTCACGGTCATGCCCTGGCCCGACGTCCCCCAGGCCCTGCAGACCGGGGTCATCAACGGCCTCGACCACACGCCGACCGTCTGCAATATCACCAAAAAATTCGATGTCGCCAAGTACTTCACCGAGGTCAACTACGCCCAGGGACTCTTCATCCACCTGATGAACAAGAGCTGGTTTGACAAACTCCCAGCCGAACTGCAGAAAATCCTGATCGAGGTCATCGAGGAAGAAAGCGCCAAATCACGCACCCTGACCAAGGCGCAGCAGGAAGCCCAGATTGCCGACGCCAAAACCAAGGGGGTCGAGTTTTTCCCCCTCGCGGACAGCGACCGCAACAAGCTGATCGAACTTTCCCAGCCGGTGTATGACGCCTGGGGGAAGAAGGTCGGCCAGGATTACCTGGACAAGGTCCGCAAAACCCTGACCCACTGACCCTGCCACCTGTACTGGACAACACAAGCCGGGGAGCATGTCCTCCCCGGCCTTTTTTCTGAGCCCTTTGATGCTTAAAAGAATTTTCAAAACGGTTGACCGAACCATCGCCGCCATCGAAGACTGGTCGCTCTTCCTGACCGTCTCGGCCGCCCTGCTGGCCGCCATGGCCAACGTCATCCTGCGCAAGACCACCCACATCAACCTGTACTGGTCCGACGAGCTGGTGCGCAAGGTCATATTTTTTACGACCTTTATCGGCTGCAGCGCGGCCGTGCGGCATCGGTCGCTGATCCGCATCGACGCCCTGCCGCAGATGTTCCCGGTACTGAAACGACCGCTGACCCTGTTCAGTCACCTGGTGGTGCTGCTGTTCGCCTCGACCATGATCTGGCTCGGCCTGCAGCTGACCCGGGCGGTCTACGCTGACGAATATGCCCGCAGCGCCACCCTGCAGATTCCGGAATGGTATTTCTACGCGGTGCTCCCGCTGATGGGCGGCATGATGTTCCTGCGCACCCTGATCGTCATGGTCGAGGACTGGCGGGGATTATCCAACAGAACCAGTGATTAGACATTCATGATGGGCAGCCTGCACACTGCCTCGGATACCCACCAATCCAATTTTCGAATTTGACTTTACGCTTTAACCAATCACCAATCACCACTTACCGGATGTATTGATGGAAAGCAGTTACCTACTGATTCTCGCGGTTTTGATCGGCTGCCTGGCCACCACGGTGCCGGTTTTCATGGCCCTCTTTTTCACCGGGCTGGTCGGCCTGACCTACCTGCTCGGCATCGACCCGCAGATCGTCATCGAGGTGCTCTATCGCAGCATGGACAAGTTCGCCCTGATCGTGGTGCTTTTCTTCGTCCTTTGCGGCAACATCATGACCACCGGCAGCATCGTCGAAAAGCTGATCAAAACCGCCAATGTCATGGTCGGTTTTCTGCCCGGCGGGCTGGCCATGGCCGGCATTCTGGCCTGCGGCTTTTTCGGCGCCATTTCCGGCTCGACCGTGGCGACGGTGGTGGCCATCGGGGGATTCATGATCCCGGCCCTGATGGAAAATGGCTACGAAGAGCGCTTCAGCGTCGGGCTGATGACCACGGCGCCGATTCTCGGCATCATCATCCCGCCTTCGATCGCCATGATCCTCTACGCCATGGTCACCAACGACTCGGTCGAAGCCCTCTTTCTCACCGGCTTCATCCCCGGTATCCTGATCATGGCGGCGATGTCCCTGTATGCCTACGTGGTCTGCCGGTCGCGGGGCTACGCCACCCAGCCCAAGCCATCCTTCAGCGAGGTCGTCACAACGGTAAAAGAAGGGATCTGGGCACTGCTGCTGCCGGTCCTCATCTTCGGCGGCATCTACTCCGGCCTCTTTACCGCCAACGAGGCGGCGGTGGTCGCCTGCTTCTACGCCTTCTTCGTCGAGATCGTCATTCACCGCGACATGCGGCTGCGCGACATGAAAAAGGTCATCGTCTCCTCGGCGGTAACCTCGGCGACTCTGCTGGTGATCGTCGCCGGCGCCTCGGTCTTCGGCGAATACCTGACCTTCGAACAGATCCCCGACAAGATCGCCAATGCCGTGGTCGGCAACATCCAGTCGCCCTGGGTCTTTTTGCTGGCGGTCAACATTTTGCTGCTGGTCATCGGCATGTTCATGGACATCATTTCGGCGACCCTGATTCTGACTCCGATCTTTCTGCCGCTGCTCGCCAAATTCGGCATCGACAGCATGCATTTCGGCCTGCTCATGACCATCAACCTGGGGATCGGCTACTGCACCCCGCCGCTCGGGGTCAGCCTCTACATCACCGGCGCCACCGTCAACCGCGATCTGCTCTACGTCTCGCGGGCCGTGCTGCCGTTCCTCGTCATCCAGATCCTGCTGCTGCTGCTCTTTACCTACTGGTCTGACCTGATCCTGCTGCTGCCGCGGTTGATCTACGGCTACGGCGGCTGATTTCCCGGAAGGCATGTATATGGACGATAAAATCCTGGTGCCACTCGACGGTTCGCCGACCTCCGCCCGCATCGTACAGGGGATCATCCGCGAAAAGTCGCGTTTTTTCGGCCCGCTGACCCTGCTGCACGTGATCGATGAGGACAAGATCGCCTACCGGATGATTCCCGACTTTCAGATCGAGATGATCCGGGACAGCGCCCGCAAGGCCGCCAAGCACCTGCTGGAGACCCTCCAGCAAGAGCTGGAGCGGGACGGCCTGCGCACTGAAATCCGCATCGTTTCCGGCTCGCCCCGGCAGGTGGTCTGCCGGATCGCCAACGACGAGAATTTCAGCCTGCTGATCCTCGGTCGGCGCGGTGCCGGTGAAATCCGCGACGTGCTGTTCGGCACCGTCAGCAACTACGCCCTGCACAATGTGCGCTGCCCGGTCATGCTCTTCTGAGCGGAGCCCGGCCGAAGGGGACGGCTTGTTACGCCGCCGGAACCGGCGACACCTCGAGCCGACTCTCCCACAACCCATGCAGGTTGCAGTAGGCCCGCGCCACCAGGGTGACCGGCCGGTCGAGCCGGATATAGACCGTCGCCTTGGCCGTCGCCACCTCTGGCCTGAACTCGACGTGGCCGGCCGGTTCGTTGCCGACCAGCAGATCGACATTCTGGATGTAGTGCGCCGGCCCCATCGGGTGGTCTATCTCGCCCATGGTCAGGGTCACGGCAAACGATTCACCGGCCACGATTTTCGCCGGGACGGCGATCACCGGGGCATGCTTTTTTTCCAGAATGCTCTTGTCGGCCGGATTGGCGACCCGGTTGATGCCGGCGAACAGCCCCGGATCAATCTCGACATACCCCTTGAACCCTCCCTTCGTCACAGCAGTTTCCGTTGCTGCCAACACCCGGCCGCCCAGCAAACTTCCGCCCACCGCCAGAGTACCGCCGATCAGAAAGTCACGCCGCCTGCATCGTTTTTCCATTACCGGAATCCTCCGCTGTAAAAAGTTCATTGTCATGAACTATAGAAAAGCAGCGCAGCGAGTCAAGCAGAGTGCCGGAAAAACCTTGCACGCAAACGCTCTCTGCTATATCGTCATAAACATATACAAGGAGGCTGCCCATGGAATGGCTCGGCATCATCGGCGTACTGGTCATCTGGTACGTGTTAAACCGCTGGATTCTCCCCCGCCTGGGAGTGAATACCTGACTCAGCAACAGCTGCAGCCTTCCCGTGCGGAAGGCGGAAAAAGACCGGCAAGGTGAAGATAAAAGCAATAGTTCTGATTAGTTATTTAAAATAGCAGCAATCAAAACAAACCTGGGAGTCCTATACCTACTGAGCAGGGGGGATATCTCCAAGGGCAGGATCAAAAACCGCCACCTTTTTTTCGACGTGATAGTTTTTAAACAAAACAGCCCAACCTGGAAATATCAGGTTGGGCTGTTTTTCTAGTTACTTATGGCAAGTCAGTCCTGGGGGAAGTCCCGGACGATTCGCTAATCATATTTTCCAGGCGTGATGCACCACATAAAAGACTGAACATCGATCATGTCACGCGGGTTCATCTCCATCGTTTCCAGTTCCTGATGAAGGTATTTGGCGAAATCAAGCAGGCTTGAGTACGTCAGCCAGTTCAGGTTGGATCGATAATTCAGCTCTGCCTTGGTCAATTCCGCCGCATGCTTGGTGATCTCAGGCTTGAGGAACATCTGCTCTTCGGGGAAGGCCAAAAAGGGGAAATAGGTCATGGTGGTCCATTTGCTGGCGTCGATCTGCTCCAGACAGTCCGCAAAACCCTCAAAACGATCCCGGTAATTTCCTGGGCCATAAAGCAGGGCGAACAGCCTCTCTGCAAAAATATGCATGTTCTCTGGCGACCTCAATCCGTCCTTGAGGCCCATCTTCTCGTTAGGAAAGATCAGATTTGTCTTGTTAACGACCTGCAATGCCCGTTTGACAATTTCAGCATAATTTTTAGCACTCAAGAGAGATGAGAACTCCGACTCATTGAGGAGTTCCAGAAGCAACTCCCGAGCATCGATCTTGTAGACACGTTCCATCCGAACATATTCCGGATCATCAAAACCCTGCGGAAAGTGTTTAAGAAAATCGAGACGGGCGTCAGGCAGCCCCTTATGCGCCTTGCCTTTTGCACGTTCGTTGAATGTCGGGTTGTCGAGGATGGGATGCTCAGCCTCGACTCCTTCCAGCTTTTCAAGTTGAACAAATTTCTGGTTCAGGGTCTTCTCTCCAGCATGGACGAAGTAGACCTTCACCTTTCCATCTGCTGCCACACTGAGCACCTTGCCCAGGCCCCAATCTGGCATTTTTGGATGCAATACTTTGTCTCCAATTTGAATGCCTGCCATAGCCCCCCCCTTACAATGAGAAGTAGTAATCCCTCATCTTCCGCGCCATCAAAACGCGGCGCTCGAGCAAAAATTCTTCATACCGACCTAGGGTCATCCCAAAAATGCTGTCGGGAATGCAATTCCGGCTGAGATTATCTTTGAGGCCTGCCATGTCACAGATAGCCCCATACTTGGTTGCCCCGCCATTGCACTGCTCAGACAACTCCTCAAAATAAGACTGCGGTGACTTGTTACCGATCTTGATGTTGATTTCAGACTGCATATAGACGTAATTGGCAATCTGGTTGTAAAGGCCGCGCTTAAAGGCATTCTTTTTCAGATAGTCTCGCGGGAAAATATGATGGATATCCCCTTTGTGGCTCACGAGATCGTTCACGGTGATATCTCGGGAAAGGAACCCCTTATCATTGGCTTTAATTTGCGCGGCCCAGAACACATTGAGATAAGGGCTGCTGCTTACTGAAGTATTTAGACTTTGAACCAACCCAGCATCCCAGAAGGCATCGGAAAGCTCGGCATCCTCTACGGCCCGCAAAAATTCTCCGAAAGGCCTGCTCGCTATCTGGCGGATATCAAAATCCATGCTCGACTCAGGGGAGGATGAATATCGCCCGGTCAGCACGGACATCGCAAACCAGCGCCGCACATATTTTTCAATGTCGTGGGGCGCCAGGCCTTGTGAGCGCAGCTTGAGATAGACTACATAGGCAAAGTTCAGGGCATTTTGAGAGCGGATCATACCCGAATCGATAAACCCGGCAGATCGGATGATCATCAGAAAACGCTTGAAATGGGTCTCGTTGATGGCATCGAAGATACCGGCCTTGAGCTTCTCGAATGACTCCTTGGCGATCTCCTCCTCGAACTGTTTGGTCTCAAAATTCCGGCCCGATAACAGGCTGACAAGATCGGCGAACTTTGCGCGATTAAACTGCGGCACAAAGGCGACCCGCAGCAAATCGCTATAGTCCGGATCGTAGAGATCTCCGTTCTCGTTTTTAAGCCAGGTCATCTTCTGAAAGTAGTCGGTATTGACAAAGTCTTTATCGACATCAACTATGGTCGAGTAAAACTCGGGCGCAACGGCGAGGTGACAGAAATAGTCGATAGCCTTCCTGAGGGTTGAACCACCATAAGTCTCATTGCTGGCGATCTTCGACATGGCAAAGTCCGCCTGGCTGAGCACAACCCCCTTGGAGTTGATGCGGATGAAGACCTCCGTGACGGTTTCGATATCCAGATCGGATGCCAGCTCAATCAGGCCGATCTGCTTCTTCGCGATCTGCATCAGATTGGTGATCGTGGTTTCAACCTTTTCGGGATTAACCTCCGGGTTCTTCTCGCAGTAGTCTTTGACGCTTCTGATCAGGCCAACTTGGCCGTTGACGAGGGGCGCAATATCGGCCACCCAGCGCTTGTCTTTTTCTATGGCCGGATTGGTAACCTCGAATTTTTCTTCATCAGGGTGAAATGCGATCCGGATTTTGCGCCGACGGTAGTCCTGGTCGACTATATACTGGCCCAATACGGCCGCAGTCAGAGCTGTTACGCGCTGCTGACCGTCTATCAGAACCTTTTTGCCCTCGGATGCTGAACCGTCCTTCAATTTGACGTTCGGGTTGCGCCATGCGATGAGATAGCCGATAGGATATCCCTGGTAGAGAGAATCCATCAGGTCCCGAACCTTGGATGCATCCCAGACGAAAGGGCGTTGAATTTCAGGTATGGCTATTTCACCTGAGTTGACCCAGGCGAGTATTGTTTCGATAAGATGTTGGTTGACAGAATATTTTTGAGTTTGCAAACATTCCTCCATAAAATATTGATCTCAAAAACGCCCATTCAAACATGCTTCAGTGGTTTCAATCAGCCTACTTTTTTTTACACAGGAGCGCGGGGAAGGGCATCTTCCTGGCAACTTCTGAAACTGAATCGAAGCCGTCTTTTGCTACCTTTTTAAAATTGTATCGATCGACCTCGTCAAAAACTTGTTCAACCTTTTCAATTGCCATCTCTTCGCGTTCATCAATACGCCCATCCGCTTCGATGATTTCACGCAAAAAATTTATGAGCTCACGCGACATAACCTTATAATTGCAATCTTTGTTCTGCTTCTTGAATTCCGCGAGCGAGTGGGCCAGGTTCTTGATTGAAAAATCAGAGAGTCTTTTCTCGGTAAACGTAATTCCTTCACGGACAAAACCGCCGTCGTAGCCCCACTGCTCTACAAAGTAGGAAAGAATCGTACTTCGTTCGTCATCACAGATTTCCCCATCAATTGATGCGACCTTAAGAGCAAGGGGTGCCATCAGATCAAAAAGCCCCAGCGCAAGGACATCCATCGGCGTGTTAATGAAGTTGGGAATGACCGTCACCTTGCTGCTTGACGACTGCTTGATATAACGGGTGATACCTATCCAGCCACCGCCAGCAAGTACGCCAGCCGCCACAACCCAACCGACAGGAGTTGTCGCTGTACCGATCAAACCACCAAGGGACAGAATGCCATTCGATGCGAAAAACGTCGATGCCACAGCAGATGACTTAGCAACAGCCACAGCCGTACTTGCAACCCCGGCGACATCCCAAAGTTCAAAGGTGGCATTTTTTACCCGCAACGACGTGTACGCATCCTCTCCGATCGCCAGCTTTGCCTTGAATCTCAATGGGTCGCTGACAATGTTTTCGATGCCATCAAACCATTCGCCTTTCGTACATCCACTCATAAAGAGTCACCCTGCGACGAGAGGAGAAAATGCTGCAACCTTTTCGGAAATCTTTCTTTCAAGAGCCTTGTCTTGAATATCGAGGACGAGTCCGCCGACCAAACCAATCGCTATGGCGATTGGAGTTACAATTGGGCCGAGAACAATGCCAAGGAATGGGATGGAAGAAAACAGGGCACCGACTATCGCTCCAAAGACAACACCAAATGTGACTTTGGGGAACTCACGGTAAACCAGGCATACGTAATCAAGGATCTTGCGCCCAATCTTAATGACGTATTCACCCGCCTTGATGGTAGCCTTTGAGAAGGAATAGAAAAGTGATTTTGCATCCGCAGAAATATCCATTTTATCTATCAGACGCTTGATCGCATCATCAGACATCTCGAAATTTCTCATCGACTCAAAAAAACCTTCTTGGAGGTCTTCAATTTCTATTTCTACTTCATTACCGGTCTTTGGATCGATGCCTTTGACTTTCATCCCAAACCCACCTTCGCCTATAAGAGTTTGTTTCTACATGAATTAATACGGATTCTTATGCCGCTTAAAATAACCAAACGGTGGCTTCTTAAATTTCTCTGTACCTCCGTGCTGGGCAAAAGTTTAGCGCCTTCATCGGCATCTGGCGCTTTTTTTAGACAAATCATATGCTTTGCACACCGACCTCACTACGCTCGAAAATCGAACGAGGAACAGAGCCGGTTTTCTTAACCAAATAATCCATCCAGCCTAGACGTTTCATTACCTCATACAATTTCTGCGCATCGGCAACATCCTTTGCACAGACGCTTTCGCCATTTGCAAAAATATAATCGTCAAGATGCCAAGCACCCCTGAAAAGATTTTCTAAATAAGGCCCAGGGAAGACCTCTCCCTGGATTATCTTTTCAACGTCAGTTTGCGGCAGTTCACTCCCGAACATAGGAATCTCGAACTGCCACGCAACCAGGGCCATAGCTTTCATTTGGAACCGGGTTCGATCATAGCCCCAATAGAGAGTGTCATTCAGTGGATAGTGCCGCCAGATTGACTCCTCCCCAAGACTCCCCCAATGGTCAAGCTTGCCACGACATACGAAGGCTATTGGGAAACGCTCCTTGTTCTTTTGCAAACTATCCTTCTCGCACTTAATCGCAAAAAACTCGACCTCATCGAACTCGGCTTTTAGCCCTTCGAGAAAGTCGATGAACCCCTTCATGTTTTTGTCGTACCAAATGCGAGGATAGATAGGAACATCTTTGCCATCAAGCCATTCTCTGGAAATACCAAATTTAGAACATGTGCACTTCAGAACTTTTTCAGAAAGCGCGTGAAGGAGTCTTTCGTCGGTGCTGACATCAGCGAGAACCACCCCCCCATCTTCCCCAAGGAACCGGGGAATCTGAGTTCGCTCGATGCCATGGGCCTTGTATATTTCGACAAACCTCCCTACGAGAGCATATACATCACAAGGAAAATCATCCTTCGTTTGTTGTTTTTGGTCACTGGTACTTTCCTTATGGATTCTATGTTTAATAAAACGCCATGTACCATAAACTCCGCCAATAACCGTAAACAAGGAAGCAAGCCACTCCATATCACGCCACCAAAAGCTGTCGAACGGTGGATTCCATCAGCTTTGCGCTTTGCTGCTGGGCATGGCTGAGCTTGGCTTCGAGTTCGTCGCACAGGGTCATTAGTTGATTGACCTTGGCGACGATACGCTTTTGTTCTTCTACTGGTGGCACAGGCATTGGAAAATGCTTTAGTTGCGTCATGTTGATTGATGCCAGATTTGTAGTCTGCTTCGATGAGCCAGCGAAATACTCTCTACCGACAGGTGAGTTGAGGGTCAGCACAAGCCAGTCCCGACATAAATCATTTACGAAAAGGCGGGAGCGAAATACATGATTTTGATGGAGGCAGTTTTCAATTTGTCCCTCCCAAATTGCTGTTCGTCCGACTTTATCCCAGTCGCCTCCTTCAGTGATAAGCAAATCACCATGCAGGAGCTTGTATTTTCCAAGTTCCTCAACTGGAATTTCAATCTCCTTCATCACATCGAGATTAACGAACCACCTTTGTACATTTGCTACCCGTAAATAGGGATATGATGCCGTTTTTCTACCTGCCAACTTTCTCCCTTTTGTAACCCCGCCCACGGTATTAGTGATGTCACCGAAGCGCTGAACAGCCCAGCCATCGGGCATATCAAAAGGCACTTCATCTAACGTAGCTGGCTCAAGTGGCTTCGCCTTTTTCAACTCTCCCTCCTTAACCAACCTCACCCTCTCAGCCTTAATCCTCTCCAGCAAAACCGAAGCAGGCTCGTC
>NZ_JBFHGD010000054.1:0-16509 GCF_041583255.1 Trichloromonas sp.
CGCCTGCAGCGCCAGGACCGCCCCCCGGGCGAACTGGGGAGCGCTGTTGCAGGCCCAGGGGAAAGGCAACTCGACCACCAGGTCGACCCCGGCGGCAAGTGCCATATCGGCCCGCACCCACTTATCGACCAGGGCCAGCTCGCCGCGCTGCAGGAAATGCCCGCTCATCACCGCCACCGCCACCTCGGCACCGGTCTCCCGCAGGCTTTCGCGCAGGTGGTGCAGATGGCCGTTGTGAAACGGGTTGTATTCGGTGATCAAACCGACCGTGCGCATAGTTCCCCTGCAAAAAATAAAAATCGGCCTCTCGCCCGCTCCTTGCAGTCGCTAGAGCACACAGAGATCGCAGAGAGAGACAAACCAAATCATTATTAAGCTTTTCTCTGTGCCCTCTGCGAACTCGAGAGAGCGAAGCGAACGGGCGAGAGGCCGTCTTTGCCTTTAAAGAAGTACCGGTATCCGCTCGCCGACGCGGTTTTCTTCGGGAGTAACGACGCTCTTGTAGGCCAGCGCCTCGACCCCGGCGGCGGTGACTTCGCGCAGCAGACGGCCGTAGTCGGGATCGATGGCGTCGGCGGGAGTGAAGGCGGCGGCCTCGGCGCGCTGGACCAGGAAGAAGATCACCGCCCGAAAGCCCTCCTCTTTCGCCCGCAGCAGTTCCCGCAGGTGCTTCTGGCCGCGGCTGGTGACGGCATCGGGAAAGCAGGCGACCTTTGGCTGGCAGCAGAGGGTGACGTTCTTGACCTCGACCAGCACCCGTTCGCTCTCGTTTTCCAGCAGAAAGTCGATGCGGCTGTCGTGATAGCGAAATTCGGGGGTCACGCCAAATCCGGCGAGTTCGGCAATCCAGCCCTGGCGCAGCCCCTCTTCGACCACCCGGTTGGTGCGGTGGGTATGGGTATCGACCCAATGGCTGTTAACTTCGATCAGTTCAAGGGTAAAACGCAGCTTGCGCGACGGGTTGTCGGCCGGGCTGATCAGCACCCGGTGGCCGGACACGGCACACTGCAGCATGCTGCCGGTATTGGGGGTGTGCGCGGTAACCACGCTGCCGTCAGCCAGCTCGATGTCGGCGAAAAAACGCTTGTACCGCCGCAGCAGGCGCCCTTCGATAAGGGGACTTGGCAGCCTCACCCGGCGATCTCCGCCATCTCCCGTTCGGACAGGCCCAGCAGGTAGAGGATCGAATCGAGGTTCTGCTGGTTGATGTGAAAATCGGCCTGCTCGCGAACCCGCGCCTTGGCGTTAAAGGCAATCCCCAGCCCGGCTCGCCCAAGCATCGGCAAGTCGTTGGCGCCGTCGCCGATGGCGATGACCTGGTCGAGGGTGACCCCTTCTTTTTCGGCGATCTCCTCGAGCAGACAGGCCTTGCGGGCGCCATCGACAATCGGCCCGACCACCCCGCCGGTGACCACCCCGTCGACGATCTCGAGCTGGTTGGCGTAGGCATAGTCGAGGCCGAGGTCGTCCTTGAGCCGGTCGGTGAAGAATTTGAAGCCGCCGGAGATCACCGCGGTCTTGTAACCGAGTCGCTTGAGGATGGTCACCAGGTTGCGGGCGCCGGGGGTCAGCGGGATGTTGCGATAAACCTGCTCGAGGGCGTCGGCCCGCAGTCCCTTGAGCAGGGCCACCCGCTCGCGCAGCGATCCCTGAAAATCGAGCTCGCCGTTCATGGCCCGCTCGGTGATCGCGGCCACCTGCTCGCCGACCCCGGCGACCCGGGCCAGTTCGTCGATAACCTCGACCTGGATCAGGGTCGAGTCCATGTCCATCACCACCAGCCGTTTGGCCCGGCGATAGAGACTTTCCTTTTGCACCGCGATGTCGACGCCGAGGCTGGCTCCGGCGTGCAGCAGCGTGCGGGTCATCGACTTCACATCGAGGTCGGGTGGAGTCGTAATCAGAAATTCGACACACCGTAACTGCCCCTGGGTGAGCTTGGAGATCCGCTCGATGTTGACCGCGTTATCGGCCAGGATGCCTGAGACCCGCGCCAGGGCGGCAGCGTTCACCTCGCCGCCGAGGATGGTCACCACGTAGGCGTGGCGAGTGGTCTTGCGCCGGTACTCGGCCTCACCGATGACCTGGAAGTCGAGATCGAGTCCCAGCTCCTTGGATAAAAAGAGCAGCTCCTTGATCAGCGGTTTCTGGTCGCTCTCGCCGGTGGGGAAATCGATCAGCACCGACAGCGACAGCAGGGTGTGGGTGACGGTCTGCTCGATGTCGCGGATGCGGGCGCCGGCGGCGGCAATCTGTCCGGTGACGGCCGCGATGATGCCGGTGCGGTCCGGTCCGATCAGGGTAAGGAGAATCATTTTATGGTCCATGGCCGAGCCTTTCAGGTGATTAAAGTCCCGGCATTTTACTCGCAACGGAGCAGCCCTGCAACCCTGGCGGCTGATTCTGGCACCGCTACAGGAAAAATTTCTTGCAGGGAGACAGTCAGCGTGCTAACACAGCCGAAGTTGAACACCAATCACCATCCAGGAGACTTTCATGAGCTACCAAGCCCCCGAGCAGTTCGCCGGTGTCACCGTTGACTGCAAAGCCAACCTCTACTTCAACGGCAAGGTGGTCAGCCATGCCCTGACCCAGGCCGACGGCAGCCGCAAGACCCTCGGCCTGATCTATCCCGGCAGCTTCAAGTTCAACACCGGCGCCCCCGAGAAGATGGAAATCATCGCCGGTTCCTGCCGGGTGCGCATCGCCGGTGCGGGCGACTGGATCGGTTTTTCCGCCGGCACCTGGTTCGACGTGCCGGGCAACTCGTTTTTCGAGATCGAAGTCGCCGAAGGTATCGCCGAGTACGTCTGCTCGTTCTGCTGAATAGCAAACCAAACGCATTGCCCATAGCGTCTCAGGGACACAGAGTTTATTAACAACAAAGAAAGTATTTTTTTCGATCAAGCAATAAACCCTGTTTTTTCTCTGTGCCTCCGTATCTCTGTGGCAAAAAGTGAAAGGTCCGCCATGCTGCACGTCGGCCGCCGCAACACCCTGAAAATCTCTGAAATCGATCATGACGGCGCCCACTTCCAGACGCCGCAGGGGGACGTCCTGCTGCCGTCCCGGGAACTTTCCGCCGGCAGCAAAGTCGGCGACCGACTGGAGGTCTTCGTCTACCATGGCAGCGCCGGCAAGCTCAGCGCGACCCTGCGCACCCCGCTGGCCCAGGTCGGCGAATTCGCCCTGCTCAAGGTGGCCCAGCTCAGCACGGTGGGGGCGTTTCTCGACTGGGGCCTGGACAAGGATTTGCTGGTCCCCTTTTCCGAGCAGACCGAGCGCATGCAGCTCGGCCGCAAATACCTGGTCAAGCTCTGCCTCGACAATATGGGGCGGATCGTCGGCACCGCCCGCATCGACCAGTGCCTGGAACCGGGGGCGGGCGATCTCAAAAATGGCGACCAGGTCAACCTGATGATCTGGGCCTTCACCGATCTCGGCGTCAAGGTGATCATCAACGACCTCTACAGCGGCCTGATCTACCGGGACGAACTGCGCAGCGGCCAGCAGCGCGGCAGCCGCCTGGTCGGCTTCATCAAGCATGTGCGTGAAGACGGCAAAATCGACGTCACCCTGCGCCGGGTCGGCGCCGAGGGCGTGGAGGAAGCGAAGCAGGCGATCCTGGCGGCACTGGCCAAAACCGGCGAACTTCATCTGAACGACCAGAGCTCCCCCGAAGCCATTCGTGAAGCGCTGGCGATGAGCAAAAAATCGTTCAAGAAAGCGGTGGGGGGACTGTACAAGGACAAGCGGATCGAACTGACCGAAGCGGGCATCCGGCTCAGAGACAAATAAAGACTGGCATTCGCAGAGACCGAAAACGGCAACGGCCGGGGCAATATGCCCCGGCCGTTGCCGTTTTCAATCCGAGAGGGTCTAATTCGTTTCCATCCGGAATCTATGGATGGAACGAGTGCAGTTTTCATTGGGAAAAGAGCCGTTTCCGGATGAAAACTAATTCACGTGACACTCCTCGCACTCCGTCGGGCCGCTCTTATACTTGTGGCAGCCGATGCAGAGCAGGTGAAGGGCATCCTGAATATGCGGAGCTTCGGGATCGTATCCGTGGCAATCGGCACAGTTGCCTTCGTTCACCCCGGTATGATGACAGAGCGCACATTCGGCGCCCCGCTCATGATGGGCCAGGTGATCGAAGCTTACCGAGCCGAGCTTGCCCTTGCCCGGGAAAGTCACGATGTTCGGGCCTTCATCGACAACAGCCTGGGCACAGACTGCCATCAGAAAAAGAGCCAGGACAGCCAGAATGATTCGTTTCATGCAACCCCCGCCGAAAACATTAAAAACGCCAAAAATTACGCTTATCCGACACTTTAGCAATTTCTCTCCAGCGCGTCAACAGCTCTGCTGGCACGCCGGTCGCTCACCGTTCGGAGCGGCGTAACTCCTTGCAATGATTTATCAGCCCACGGGTCGAAGAATCATGGCCCGAGACCGCGCCAGCGCCTTCCAGTTCGGGCAGGATCGCTTTCGCCAGCTGCTTGCCGAGTTCCACCCCCCACTGGTCGAAGGAGTTGACGTTCCAGATCACCCCCTGCACGAAGATCTTGTGCTCGTAAAGGGCGATCAGCGCGCCGAGGGTGCGCGGGGTCAGGCTGCGGTACACGATCGAGTTGGTCGGCCGGTTGCCGGGAAAGATTTTGTGCGGCAGCAGCTTTGCCACCTCCGCCGCCGACAGTCCGGCCTGCTCCAGTTCAACCCGGGCCTCGGACTCGGATTTCCCTTTCATCAGCGCTTCGGTCTGAGCGAAGAAGTTGGACAACAGGATAGGATGATGCTGGCCGAGGGGGTTGTGGCTGCAGGCCCCGGCGATAAAATCGCAGGGGACCAGCCGGGTCCCCTGGTGAATCAGCTGATAAAAGGCGTGCTGGCCGTTGGTCCCCGGCTCACCCCAGATGATCGGCCCGGTAGCGTAGTCGACCAGCTCGCCCGTCAGGGTCACCCGCTTGCCGTTACTCTCCATGTCCCCCTGCTGCAGGTAGGCCGGGAAGCGTGACAGGTACTGCTCGTAAGGAAGGACCGCGTGGGATTCGGCCCCGAAGAAATTGCCGTACCAGACCCCCAGCAGGGCCATGAGGACCGGGATGTTTTCGCCCAGGGACTCCGTGCGGAAATGCTCGTCGACAGCGAAGGCTCCGTCGAGCAGTTCTTCAAAGCGGTCCATGCCGACCGCCAGGGCGATGGAGAGGCCGATGGCCGACCAGAGAGAGTAGCGACCGCCGACCCAATCCCAGAACTCGAACATGTTGTCCGGGTCGATGCCGAAGGCCTGCACCGACTCGGCATTGGTCGACAGGGCGACGAAATGCCGGGCCACCGCCGCCTCGCTGCCAAGGGCCTCAACCAGCCAGTTGCGGGCCGACCAGGCGTTGGTCAAAGTCTCCTGGGTGGTGAAGGTTTTCGAGGCGACGATGAAGAGGGTGGTGGCCGGATCAAGCCGCTTGAGTGTTTCGACCAGGTGGGTGGCGTCGACGTTGGAGACGAAATGAACCGCCAGACCCTCCTTGCCATAATGCTTGAGCGCCTCGCAGACCATCAGCGGCCCGAGGTCCGAACCGCCGATGCCGATGTTGACCACGTCGGTGATGGCCTTCCCGGTAAAGCCACGCCAGCGGCCGCAACGAACCGCCTCGCTGAAGGCGCGCATCTTGGCCAGAACCGCCAGCACCCCCGGCATGACATCGACGCCGTCGACAAAGATCGGCTGGCCGCCGCGATTGCGCAGGGCCACATGCAGCACCGCCCGGCCTTCGGTCTGATTGATCCGCGCACCGCCGAACATCGCCTCGATGCGGGCACCGAGACCGGCCTGCTGGGCCAGGTCGAGAAGCAGCGGCAGGGTCTCGGCAGTGATCCGGTTCTTGGAATAATCAAAGAGAAAATCGTCCCAGCGCAGGGAGAATTTCGCAAACCGGTCGGGCTCGCGATCAAACATCTCCCGCATAGGCAGGTCGGCAATTTCCCGATAATGGTTCTGCAGGGCTTCCCAGGCGGGCAGGTCGGTCGGTCTGGCCATCGTTCTCCCTCATGAGTCAGAGAAGTTTGCATGAATAAAGAACTTATAAAGGTTCTTCAAAACTGCCAGAGCCTATCGCCGAAGGCAAGGCTAAAATGCCGGGATCAATCGCAATCTTCCCGCCACAGGCACTCGTACTGCCCGCAACGGTCGGCCTGCCCGGTAACGAAACACTGGTTATTCCCCTCCGCCTGCTGTATGGCCCGAACCAGTTCCGCCTTCTTCATACGCCCGGACTTGACGCCGCGCACCCTGGCAACGGCCTTGATCTCTTCCATCTTCATAAATAACCTCCCGTAAAATTGGCTAAATAAAATTATCACGACCCAATGTTTTTGCAAACCCAAAACACCACCCGCCTTCATTTTGAAAATAAATATCATTTTCCTGTTGACGGCGAAACGGGAATACATTAAATTGAAAACCGTTTTCAAGTTCAGCCAACCAAGGAGGACAAAATGTGCCTGAGTGAACTTCGCCGCGGCCAGGCCGCAACCGTCGCCCTCATCCCCGATGAAACCCTGCGCGCTCAACTGCTGCGCTTCGGAATCGCCACCGGCAGCCGCGTGCTATGCCACGCCAAGCTCCCCTTCGGCCCCGTCGTCCTGCGCTTCGGCGGCCAGGAAATCGCCCTCGGCCGCCAGCTCGCCGAACAGATCAAGGTTCAGGGCTGATCGTTTCTGCAGCCCCCACGACAACACCAGGAGTTTTACCCATGAATCATTCGAGCTGCGCCCCTGTGCTGCAGGAGGTCGAAGACAAGAAAAAGATCGTACTGGTCGGCAACCCCAACGTCGGCAAGTCGATTTTTTTTGGATCCTGGAGCGGGATCTATGTCGACGTCTCCAACTTTCCCGGCACCACGGTGGAGATCACCCGCGGCAGGGTCGGCGATAACGCCCTGTTCGACACCCCCGGCGTCTACGGAGTCTCATCCTTCAACGATGAGGAACGGGTGGCGCGTGACGTAATCTTGTCGGCAGACGTGGTGGTCAACGTGGTTGACGCCACCCACCTGGAGCGGGACCTCTTTTTGACCCTGCAGGTGGTGGACATGGGCATCCCGATGGTGGTGGCCCTCAATTTCTGCGACGAGGCCGAAACCCTGGGCGTCAAAGTCGACGTCCGCGCCCTGGAGGAAGCCCTCGGTGTGCCGGTCATCCCCACCTCTGCGGTCAACAACAAGGGGATTCACGAAGTCTGCGCCGCATTGCCCCAGGCCCGCCCCGGCAAGGCTCATCCCGAGGTGGAAAAAGAAGTTCTCAAGCTGCTCGACCGCATCGACTCGCGCCCCGAGGCACTGCTGGTGCTTGAAGGAGACTGGACCGTGGCCAAGCGGCACGGCGTCGAACCGCTGGGCGAGCGGGAACGGATCTACCTGCTGCGGCGCCAGCAAGCCAACGCGATTGTCGAGCAGACGGTGACCCGACCGGAAAAAACCGCCCGCTTCCGCGATCTGCTGGGGCGGCTCTGCCTCGACCCGCTGACCGGAGTGCCGATCCTGCTGGCGGTGCTCTGGGGATGCTATGAACTGATCGGAGTCTGGGTCGCCGGCGACATCGTCGGCCTGACCGAGGAGACGATCATGCAGGGGCTCTGGGAGCCCTGGATCCGCGGCCTGGTCGGTGGCCACATCGCCGAAAGCTCGGTGCTCGGCCAGATCCTGATCGGCGAATTCGGCGTGCTGACCATGACCGTCACCTATCTGCTCGGCCTGCTGCTGCCGCTGGTGCTCGGTTTCTACGTCGCCCTGTCGATCCTCGAAGACTCCGGCTACCTGCCGCGCCTGGCGACCCTGGTCGACCGCATGATGACGACCATCGGCCTCAACGGCCGGGCGGTCATCCCGGTGATCCTCGGCTTCGGCTGCGTCCAGCTCGGCACCATCACCACCCGCATTCTCGGCAGCAACCGGGAACGGACCATCGCCACCGCGATCCTCAACTTCGTCATTCCCTGCAGCGCCCAGCTCGGGGTGATTTTCGGCATGCTCGCCGCGGTAGGGATCAAGCTGGCGCTGGCCTACGCGGCGGTGATCTTCGCCTGCCTGGCGATCCTCGGCACCATCCTCAACCGGATGATTCCCGGCCAGAGCTCGGCTTTGCTCATCGACCTGCCGCCGATGCGCCTGCCGCGGATCGGCAACGTGCTGCGCAAAACCGGTGTGCGCACCTATTTCTTCATGAAGGAAGCCTACGTCTGGTTCATCGCCGGCGCCCTCGGGGTATCGCTGCTGCAGGTTTCCGGCGGCCTCGACGGCTGGCAGCGGCTGGTGGCGCCGCTGACCCGCGGCTGGCTGCATCTGCCGGAAGAAGCGTCCACCGCCTTCGTCATGGGGATGGTGCGCCGCGACTTCGGCGCCGCCGGACTCACCGAACTGGCCCTCAATCCCTGGCAGGTGGTGGTCGCCCTGGTGGTGATCACGCTGTTCGTCCCCTGCATCGCCAGCCTGATGATCCTGTTCAAGGAACGCGGTACCCGCGAGGCCCTCACCGTGTGGGCCGGCGCCTGGGTGCTGGCCTTCAGCGTCGGCGGCATCCTCGCCCAGTTCGTACTGTAATCAGCAAGGAGACACCGCATGTTCAAGCAGAAAAAAGCTCACCATGGCCCGCTGAAAAACTGTCCCGATTGCGGCTGCGACCTCACCGGAGCCCACTGGAGCAACTGCCCCCGCTGTCAGCGCGAGATCGATTCCGGCTCAGGCTGCCGCGGCTGCGGCGCCTGCAAGTGCGACTGATCAAGCATCGCCCCTATTCTAGATAACAACCGACGGAGTACCTGACCCATGCATTACCTGATTGCCCTCATATCCTTGTTCATCCCCGGCCTGGCCCTGGCGGCGGATGCCGATGAAATGGTTGCCCTGAAAAAGCGGGTTGAAATTCTGGAGCAAAGGAATGCCGAGCTGTACCACGACCTGGCCGAAAAGAAAGACGCCGGCCGCAGCACCTGGATCAGCGACCATCTGAGCATCTCCGGCCTGCTCGAAGTCGAAGCCGCGACCGAGCGGCAGCGTTTCAAAAACGGCAACACCGACTCGACCAGCGACCTGATCCTGGCCACCGCCCAGCTGGGACTGGGAATCGCAGTGAACGAGTCTATCGGCGGTGACCTGATTCTGCTCTTCGAAGAAGATGAAGAAGGCGACGACCGGGTCGTCGTCGACGAAGCCGCTGTCAACCTCGGCTCAGGGGCCTGGAGCGGACGCATCGGGCGGCAATACCTGCCCTTCGGCCATTTCCACAGCCACTTCATCAACGACCCGCTGACCCTGGAGCTGGGGGAAACCCGCGAGACCGCCCTGCTGGCCGGCTACGACGGCGGCAGCTGGAGCCTTTCGGCCTTTGCCTTTAACGGCCAGGCCGACCGGGACGGCGGCGAAAACCACCTCGACGATTTCGGGCTCAGCCTGAGCCTGACCCCGCATGAAAATATGGAATTCGGCGTCAGCTATCTCTCCGACCTGGCCGACAGCGATGCTCAGCTGGCCGATGACTACCGGAAACGTGTCGGCGGCTGGAGCGCTTACGCCGAGGGGGTCACCGGCCCCTTGAAGCTCTCGGGAGAAATCCTCGGGGCCGATCGCCGCTTTGCCGCCGCCGACCTCGATGCCGACGGCAACGGGAAAGGGGACCGCCCCCTGGCCTGGAATTTGGAAGCGGCCACCGACCTGAGCGAAACCGTTGAAATCGCGCTGCGCCTGGAAGGAAGCCGCGAGTTGGCAGAAACGCCCGAAACCCAGTACGGCGCCGCCATCTCCTGGAGCCCGTACCCGCATGTCAGCCTGTCGCTCGAATACCTGCGGGGCGAATACGACCGCCGCTTCGCCGCCCTCGACGCTGCCGACAGCCCGATGCAGACCCGTGACCTGGTCAGCTCCCAGCTGGCAATCGAATTCTGAGATAGCCTCCCCGAGACACAAAACAGCCTGGGCCCCGCCTTCAGTCGGGGCCCAGGATTGGCGACGTCCTCCGGTTCAACTCAACCGGGCCGACAGAGTAGGTGTCTGCCGGTTCACCGCTTTAATTGTCCGGATTTCCTGTTAGATTTGAAGAGGACGCGTTTTCGTTGCCGCCAAGTCTTCCACGGAGTCAGGACCGCCATGCAGATCCACCTCCCCTTCTCCATCCTGCCTCAACCCAACGATACGACCTGCGGGCCGACCTGCCTGCATTCGGTGTACAACTACTACGGCGACCACATGCCGCTGCCGCGGCTGATCGATGAAGTGACCATGCTGGAGGCGGGGGGAACCCTGGCGGTGCTGCTGGCCTGTCACGCCCTGCAGCGGGGCTACCGGGCCCGCATCTACACCTACAAGCTGCAGCTCTTCGACCCATCCTGGCTGCTGCCTGGCGGGCCGGATATCGGTCAGCGGCTGCGGGCGCAGATGGCGGCCAAAAACGACCCCAAGCTGCATGTTGCCAGCGAAGCCTACCTGAGATTCCTCGAACTCGGCGGCGAACTCAAGTTCGAGGATCTCACCCACAGCCTGATGCGCCGCTACCTCAAACAAGAAGTCCCGGTGATCACCGGCCTGAGCGCGACCTACCTCTACCGCACCCCGCGTGAATTTGGCCCCAAATGCGACTACGACGACGTGCGCGGCGAGCCGTCGGGGCATTTCGTGGTGCTGTGCGGCTACGACAAGGAATCGCGCAGCATCCGGGTAGCCGACCCGCTGCTGCCCAACCCGGTGGCGGCCAGCCAGATCTACGAAGTCGGCATCGACCGGGTGCTCTGCTCCATCCTGCTGGGGGTGCTCACCTACGACGCCAACCTGCTGGTCATTCAACCAGGAAAAAAACATGACGACTCCGGAAAAAAGCATCCTGGCCATTGTCGATGACCCGGCCGCCTGGCCTCTGAATATCGAGGGAGTCGAGCTGGTCGCGGCCCGCACCTATCTCGCCGAACCCCGGTTTATGGCCATGCGCGGCGCCAAGGTCTTCAACCTCTGCAAGTCCTACCGCTACCAGAGCCTGGGCTACTACGTTTCGCTGCTGGCCGCCGCCCGCGGCCACCGGCCCCTGCCGGGGGTGACGGCGATGCAGGACCTCAAATCCCACCACATCATCCGCCATGTCTCCGACGATCTGGACCGCCTGATGCAGCGCAGCCTGCGGCCGATCCGCTCGCGGGAATTCATCTTGAGCATCTATTTCGGCCACAACCTGGCCAAGCGCTACGACACGCTGAGCCAGCACCTGTTTCGCATGTTTCAGGCCCCGTTTTTGCGAGCCCAGTTCGTGCACAGCGAGAAAAACGGCAAATGGCAGCTGCAGAACATCTCGCCGCTGGCGGGCAGCGACATCCCGGCAGACCACCGGGAATTCGCCGTGGCGATGGCAGAGGATTTTTTCCGCAGCCCTCGCCATCGAGGCAGCCGCAAACCGGCCGGCCGTTACGACCTGGCGATTCTGGTGGATGGGCAGGAGGCGGAACCGCCTTCCGATGCCCAGGCGCTCAGGCGTTTCGTCCGCGCCGGCGAAAAGATCGGCTTCAGCGTCGACATGATCGGTCGCGAGGATTTCGGCCGACTGGCCGAGTTCGACGCCCTCTTCATCCGCACCACCACCAACGTCAACCACCACACCTACCGCTTCGCCCGCCGGGCCGAAGCCGAAGGGCTGGTGGTGATGGACGACCCCGACTCGATCCTCAAGTGCACCAACAAGGTCTTTCTCGCCGAGCTGTTCGAACGCCACGGCATCGCCGCCCCGCGCACCCGCATCATCCATCGCGGCAACCACGAGACGGTGCTGCAGGAGCTCGGTCTTCCCTGCATCCTCAAGCAGCCGGACAGTTCCTTTTCGCAAGGGGTGGTCAAAGTCGAGACCCCGGCCGACTACCGCAAGGCGGTGCAGGCCCTGCTGCAGAAATCGGAACTGATCATCGCCCAGGAATTCATGCCGACCGATTACGACTGGCGCATCGGCATTCTCGACCGCCAGCCGCTCTTTGCCTGCAAGTACTACATGGCCAAGCAGCACTGGCAGATTCTCAAACGGGACAGCAGCGGCAGCAAAAACGACGAGGGCGATTTCGAGACCCTCCCCCTCGAAACGGTGCCCACGCAGGTCATCCGGGCCGCCGTAAAGGCCGCCAACCTGATCGGCAACAGCCTCTACGGCGTCGACCTGAAACAGCTGGGCCGCAAGGCCTACGTCATCGAGGTCAACGACAACCCGAATATCGACGGCGGCATCGAAGACCAGTTTCTCAAGGATGAACTGTATCAACGGGTCATGCAGGTGCTGATGGGGCGGGTCGACAAGAAAAAAGGGAGGGTCGGCGCATGAGTGAAGAGCCACGCCGCCTGCACCTGTTCGAGGGGTACGGCATCGAACTGGAATACATGATCGTCGACGCCGGCAGCCTGTCGGTGCTGCCGGCCGCCGATCGGGTGCTGGCGGCCCAGGCCGGGGAACTGGCCAGCGAGGTCGAGGTCGGCCCGCTGCGCTGGTCCAATGAACTGGTGCTGCATGTCATCGAGCTGAAGACCAACGGCCCGGCCGCCACCCTCAGCGATCTGGCCGAGCCGTTTCAGGCCGGGGTGAACGCCGTCAACCGCCACCTGCAAAGGTTCGGCGGCCGGCTGATGCCCTCGGCGATGCACCCGTGGATGGACCCGCACGCAGAAACCTGGCTCTGGCCCCACGAGAACAGCCCGATCTATGACAGCTACAACCGGATCTTCGGCTGCCAGGGGCACGGCTGGGCCAACCTGCAGAGCGCCCACATCAACCTGCCCTTCCAGGGGGACGACGAATTCGGCCCGCTGCACGCGGCCATCCGCCTGCTGCTGCCGATCCTGCCGGCCTTAGCGGCCAGCTCGCCGATGCTCGACGGCCGCGTAAGCGGGGTGCTCGACAGCCGCCTCGAGGTCTACCGCAACAACCAGAAACGGATCCCCGAAATAGCCGGCCAGGTCATCCCCGAGCCCGCCTTTACCCGCACCGGTTATTTCAGCGAGATTCTGCAGCCGATGTACCGGGCCATCGCCCCGCATGACCCCAGCGGCATCCTGCAGGACGAGTGGCTCAACTCGCGGGGGGCGATCGCCCGCTTCGAGCGGGACGCCATCGAAATCCGCGTGCTCGACGTGCAGGAGTGCCCGGCCGCCGACCTGGCCATCGCCACCCTGATCGCCGAAGCCCTCAAGGCGCTGACCAGCGAACGCTGGCAGGGGGTCGAGCAGCAGATGGCCTGGGCCGTCTCGCCGCTGGCCGATCTTTTTGTGGAAACCGTCCACCGGGGCGAGCAGGCGATCATCACCGATCCCGCCTACCTGGCCGTCTTCGGCTTTCCCGGCGAGCGGGCCAGCGCCGGCGACCTCTGGCAGCACCTGGCGCAGCAGCTCTTCACCGGCGAGGCGGCGCTGCCGGCGCCGCTGCGGGTCATCTTCGAGCACGGCCCCCTGTCGCGCCGCCTGCTGCGGGGACTGGGCAGCGCCCCGGACCGTGCCCGCCAGACCGAGGTCTACCGCGAGCTGTGCGACTGCCTCGCCGAAGGGAGGATGTTCCTTGGCTGACTCCATGGCTCTGCTGCTCAGCTGCGAACATGGCGGCAACCTGGTCCCCGACCCGTACCGCGCCCTGTTCGAGGGCCACACCGCCCTGCTGCAGACCCACCGCGGCTACGATATCGGCATCCTGCCCCTGGCAAGACAACTGGCCCGGGAGCTCGCCGCACCGATCGAAATCGCCGAGGTCACCCGGCTGCTGGTCGATCTCAACCGCTCGCCGACACATCCGGCTCTCTTCTCGTTCATCACCCGCGATTTGTCCCGCACCGAGAAAGAAGGCATCCTGCGCCGGCACTACCGGCCCTATCGGCAGGCCGTCGAAATGCAGGCGGCCAAACTCGTCGAGAAGGGCCGCCGGGTGGTGCACATCGCCGTCCACTCCTTTACCCCCGAGCTGCACGGCCAGCTTCGCAACGCCGACATCGGCCTGCTTTACGACCCGGCGAGGCCGCTGGAAAAAAGCTTCTGCCTGCTCTGGCAGAAAGAGCTGGCAGCCTCCGCCCCGCAACTGCGCATTCGCCGCAACTACCCCTACCGGGGGGCGGCCGACAGCCTCGGCAAGACCCTGCGGCGGCGCTTCGACGCCAGCGACTACCTGGCCATCGAACTGGAAATCAACCAGCGCATCCCCACCCGGGACGGAGCCACCTGGGAAAAGGTTAAATCGGTACTCGTCGAAAGCCTCAGGGAACGGCTTGCCCCCCCATGAATCCCGTATACCCGCTGTAAAATTTCGGCTACCCGGCCATTCTGCTCGGCACCTTCTTCGCGGGCCCGAAATCCCGCCCATTGCCTTATCTGCGCCAGACCGCTATCATGAACAAAACGGAAGGATAGCGTCATGCCCGAGCGCCGACCAGAAATCCCGAAACTGTTCATCAGCAACTTCACCGTCGATTACGAGTCGCCCTTCAAGCGCCACCTCAACCGCCTCGAGGTGGAAATCGGCCGCGAGGACTATCGTCATCTGAAACGGGTGGAACTCCTCGATGAGCACCCCACCGCAGCACAGTTCGCCGCCATGGAGGAAATCACCGGGCGGCTGCTGAAAACCACCCAGAACAACTACAACCGCGACCTGCTGCAGAAGCTCGGCATCCGCGTCTACCTCGACGCTCCCCATTATTCGGTCTACTACCGGCTGCCCGACCGGGTGCTGCGCTTCGTCGCCAGCTGGCGCGAACACACCCTGGGCCGCTTTTTCGGCAAGGTGCCGACCAGCGAAACCGGCTGGCACCGCTGCATGTCCCCGGCCGACTTCGAGGCCCGCTTCCTGCCCGACCCCGCCGGCGGCGTGCTGCTGCTGCGCCGCGCAGGAGAACGCGACCCGGCGCTGCCGCTGCTCACGGCCAGCCACGGTCCCTACGACCCGCATACCCTGGATGTGGCGCTCTTCTTTCTGCGCGCCGGCAAGGGGGACGCGGCGATGATCAACCTGGGATTTTCCGGCCGGGAACCGCTGACCGACGAGAACCTGGCGAAACTCAAGGGGTGGGGGGTACCGCTCAACCCGAGCAACATCGACGTCATTTATCCCTACGTCAACGCCAAGGGGCACCCGCTCTGCTATAAGCTGGAAGAGGGTTTCGGCCGCTACCTGAGGATTCTGGGCGGGCCGGCACCGGAGCTGGTGATCGATATCCACGGCTGCGTCGGCACCCGCAGCGACGATTACCGGCTGATCGTCGGGCTCGGCGGGCTCCCCCCCTATCCGACTCTCGCCTCGCTGGGGGAGGTGCAGGAGAACGGCGGCATCATCCACCTCCGCCCCGACCCGCGGCTGCGCCGCGGCCTGGCCATGCTGCGCGATCTCTCCGAAGAGATTTACGTGCAGTTCTGCAGCGCCCCGCACCAGGGCTACCAGTTTGCCCTGCTCGGCGGCCTGCAGATGCTCGGCCGCACCTTCGACCCGCACCAGGAGACCAAAAGCCTGCTGGCCGGCGAAGAGCGAACCTTTCTTCCCGCCGAAGACCTGCGCTGGCTCCCCGGCGCCGGCGCCAACGCCCACCAGCGCATCGAAGCGCGCAGGCTGAACCCGCAGGCCCGGTGCCTGCACGTCGAAATCCCCACCGCGGTGCGCCGCCGCATCGCCCTGAAAATGCGGGAACTGGCCATCACCGACTCGCTCGACGCCAGCGTCCTCTGATTTATCAGGCACTTACGAAGTATAATCGAAATAGTGCCAACGTCGGTTGCCGATTGATGCAAACATTGTAAAGTCTAAATACTTCCGCCACCGAAAAGACTCTTCAATGGGGAAAGTATGGCCGCTGACGAACTGGATCTGCTCGTCGCCCAGGGCCTGACCGCTATCGAGCAGGAGAACACCCTGCTGGCGATGATGCACTTTGAAAATGCCGCCCGCATCAGGCGAACCCCGACCGTCCTGTCCTGCCTCGGTTTTTGCATCGCCAAGGAGCATGGGCAGCTGCAGAAGGCTTCGTCCCTGTGCCTCGAGGCCATCCACCAGGAACCAAACGTCCCGCTGCATTATCTCAACCTGGCCCGGGTGCAGAGGCTGGCCGGGCACCGCCTCAGGGCGATCAAAATCCTGCAGATGGGCCTCAAGCAGCCGGGGAACCAGCAGATCGTCGCCGAACTGAAGCAGCTCGGCATCCGCAAACCCCCTCTATTCGTGCAACTGTCCCGCGACCATCCGCTGAATAAATTAGGCGGGAAATTTTTTGCGCGCCTGGGACTGCGCTGACCCGCCGCCCTGCTTACCCCAATCCTTCGATAACATCATCGGCATTCACATCGATACGCTGGGCCGCAGGCGCTTTCGGCAGCCCGGGCATACGCATGATGTCCCCGGTCAGCACCACCAGGAACCCGGCCCCGGAGCTGATTTCGATCCCCCTGACTGTGACATCGAAATGACGCGGCCGACCGCGCAGCGCCGGGTCGTCGGAAAGGGAACTGGGTGCCTTGGTCACGCATACCG